>JAUNBY010000166.1 GCA_030526935.1 Clostridia bacterium | reverse complement strand
TCCCTGATGTCCACGCTATGATTATATCACGATTCGACTGCACCTGCGTCCCCATTTTTCATATCGCGCAACAGCCAGAAGAAATGTCTTCGCATGGCGTAGAACTGATTGCGTCCGCACGGGCAGTCCATCATTACGCGCCTTGCGCCGTCGCGCGTGGTCACGGCGCGGAGTATGTACCCGGCCAGATCCTTCCCGGCGATTTCGGCGGCCTTCTCGATCATGCCGACGTCGCGCAGCAGCCTTTCGCGCTTTATGACGGCGGCGGTCACGGGGTCGAATGCCGCTCCATGGCTGCGCGGAGGAAATTCCGCCCGCCCATCCTCTCCCGTGACAGGTTCCGGCGTGGAGACGCCCAGCGTAATAAGTGCCTCGGCCTGGGCTTTTTTGCGCGAGTACTGGCGGCAGAAATACTGAAGCTCCTTGTACTCGTCGAAAGTTATCCCCCACCTGGACAGGTTTACCGGTCTGTTACTCGCCATGCTTCCTCCTTCGCGATGCCGCGCTGTTGATATTTTTGTTTTTCGCCCGTACACAGCGTACTTTCAAGCATCCGACCCCCCATACCCTTACAATCTATCCACCTCGCCGGGTCAGGTGTTTTTCTCCGGCGAATTGGCCGTGATTCTCGAAGAAAAACCCGATGTCAAACCGTTTCGCCTGTTCGCTTCCCTTCTCGCCTCGCTCGCCGGTTTCCCAAACCTGATATACTTAGCCTCGACCTCGTACTTCTTCGCGGGATACCCGCTGGGATCTACCCATACCGCGCGCCAGGCTTCCGGATGCTGTTCAGCCAGCCTGTCAAGCTTGCGCATCGTCACGGGGCTTGCCGTGTATATCGTCGCCTTTTTTCCTTCCTCCTCCCACGTTATGCTGGTTTCCTGCTCGATTCTCGATTGCTTGTAGTCCATGTTATTCGCCCTCCTTCGCCCGCTCCAGCACCTTCCCGCACTCCTGCGCAAACCGCGCATATCCGTCGGCTATGTCCTGATCGCCCGCCTCCGCCCAGAATTTAGCGTATTCCAAGGCGTATTTCAACTCTTGCTCCAGCTCTGCTCTGTATTTTCGCGCCATATCGGTCAGATAGCTCATCCCGTCCTCCCATCCCGCAGCCTTTTAAGCCGCGCGTGTATTTCGTCCTGTGATTCGTTCGCCATGTATTTGACCTTGAACCGCCCCGTATACCGCCCGTAGATTATCACGTCGAGCTTTATGACCGCGTCGTCTATCAGCCGCTTATAGGCCTGCATGGTTTTCTCGTCGAACGCGTTTTCAGGCCATACGTCCTCATAGCTTTTCATGGCAGCTCCTCGATCCGTATGAATATCCCGGGCGCGTTCGACCAGAACTTTTCGACCAGCTCCGAAGCCACAAGCGCGTCGTCTTTCCAGAATCCCACTTTGGTCATGCAGTCCTTGAGCAGCTTTTGCAGATTGTCGGTATCGGGCCGGGATAGCTTGTATTCGCCGTCCCTGTGCCCCGGCTTCACAAGAAAGCACCACAACGTAGTCAGACGCACCCCCGAGGAATAAGGCGTATCGGGCCTGAACCTCGCGAGGTTCGCGGTTAAAAGCTCGCGGGCGGCCTTGAGCCTCGCGGGTTCGTAGAATACCGGCTTGCCCTTTACGACCTTCACGGCCTTCTCCTGATGCGTCACCGTGGGCACCCGCTCGAGCGGGATGAAGAATTTCGTCGTCATTCGTCCACCTCTTCCGGCCATTCGTCGTCCAGCGCGTCGGAGCAGCAAACGCGAATTGCGTCGAGTATGCCGTCTCTGATAGCGTTTGCTAACTCCTTTTTGTAAACGTTGGTATCGATTGTGATTTCTTCCGCGCAGCCCTCGCTTATTGCGTCGTTAATCCGCGCGATGCGGTTCAGACTGTCCTTAACGCCGCATACCTGGCGACCCACGTCCCACATTGCGCAGTCGTTTTCACCGCACGGTTTCAGCCCCGCGAACGGACAAAATTTCCAGGATCTGTTTGACACCTGAATCCCTCCTGTTTCTCCGTCGTTTTTTTTTGCATTGGGAGGGGGGTGTCAAGGTGGGTGTCATCAAAAGCCCCTATATATAGGGGCTTTTGATACCCCCCTTGACCCTCCCCTGTCAAAATGCCATAAGGGGTGTCAATTGACACTTGACACCCTGAGTTGTCAACATGTCAATCTATAATAATTTGACAATTGACATACCCCTCTGTCAAAAACGTCAAAACCGTGTCAATCTGACAGGTTTGACACCCGTTCGTCCCCGGCGTCCGTACCGGGTTCGACGCGTCTTACTATTCCATCGTTATCCCTCTCGAATCCTTCGTGTGCGTCTATAATGTTCTTTGCGGTATTGCGGGTTACTCCCATTTGCACGCTCAATTTACCTATCCGAACCACGGTATCCGGCGTTTGCTGTAACCAGCTAAACGCGCTTTCCAGTTTGTCGCGTCTTTCCTGAACCTGTTCCGCAATGATTGGCCTTCCGGGTTTCCCGCCCCTTTTCCACGGTGGCGCGTCTCCCTCCGGCCTGATATCCCTCAAACTCCCCACCTCGTCAACCCGGTGCACCGGATGCTCGAACCAGAGGTTGACCGGCTCAAACCTCTCGAATTCTCGAAGCGTCCCCTCGATTCTCCACGCCGTGCGCTTTTCGCTTCCCTCTCTCTCGTCCTCCATGGCGCTTTTAAGCGCCTGCACCGCCGCGGGTGAGTAAACCCCTTCGCAGTATTCCAAAGTCCTTGAAACGCTGCACAAATCGTCCTGAGAGATGCCTTCCAGCTTGTCGCTCCCCTTGAGCCATTCGCGGCACACGCGCAGGGCGGCCTTGTCGCCTTCCTGCTTTACGAGCGCCTGCGTCGGCTCCAGCTGTATCATGTCCAACAGCGCGTCGGGATCGCGGGCGAACACGCCGGAACCCGACGCCCTGTCCATGGAGCGCTTCTGTCCCTGAACGCCCTTTGAATGGTGGTGGCAGTATATCACCGCGCAGCCAAGCTCCGTGCACAGAAGGTCGAACTGATTGCAGAACTTGGCCATCTGGTCGGCGCTGTTCTCGTCGCCCGTTATGACCTTGTAGATGGGGTCTATGACTATGGCGATGTATCCGCGCTTCGACGCCCTGCGTATCAGTTTCGGCGCGAGCTTATCCATGGGCAGGCTTCGCCCTCTCAGGTTCCACACGTCGATATTGCGGCGGTTAACCGGCTCTATCCCCATGCATTTATATACGTCTTTTATGCGATTCCAGCAGCTGGCCTCGGCGAGTTCGAGGTTGATGTACAACACCCGGCCTTGTGCGCATTGCCAGCCGAACCACTCCACGCCCTCGGCTATGGCTATGCACATTTCAATCAGCGCGTAGCTCTTTCCGGCCTTGCTCAGCCCCGCTATGAGCATCTTGTGTCCCTGCCTCAGTACGCCCTTAATCAGTTCGGGTTCCACCGGCGGCATATTGTCCCACATGTCGGCGAGGTTGGCGGGATCGGGCAGATCGTCGTTGACGCTTTCTATCCACTCGCGCCATTCGTTCCAGTCGTCCTTGCCGATGTTCTGCGCGACGATGTACTGCTTTTGCCCCGCCCGCATGATTCCGGGCATTCTGGCCAACCGCGACGGGTTGCGGTTCTGGCTGTCGATTTTAAGCCCGTTTTTCTGGCACACGGCGTAGAGGTAATCCACGCGCTTGCGGTATTCGTCGTAATTGGCGGCGTCTATCCTCACTATGGCGTGTAAGCTGCGCTTCCCGCTGTGCACCAGCACCGCGACCGGCAATTCAAGCTGTTTTATGATGGCGTATTGCTGCTCTATGGGAAGTTCGTCCGATTCTATAAGCGCGTGGCGAAACGCCGAGACATTTTCATTTTTGCAGCCATTGCCGTCCAGCGGGTTGAAGCGTATCCACGCGCCCGCCATTTCATCGTAATCCCCAAGCACCTCGCCTATATCCCCGCACGCGCTCAATTGCTCTATCAGTTCGCCCGCGGTTCTGTCCCAGTTGCCCTTAGTGGGTAAATACCTGTCGTCCTTGTGGTATGACTTCACCACATACCCAACGTTTTCCCCCGCGTCGAACAGCGCTTCCAGGTATCTTATAATCTCCCTGGCGGGATCCCATTCGCGCGGCGGGGGTATTTCCGCGTCCTCTATCCAGTTTCTGTCGACTATAACCGCTTCATCCCTGTCGCGGCCTATGACGCTGTTCCAGTCCAGTTCATGCCCCGGATCGTCGGGCGGCGACCATCCCTGATCGCGCGCCAGCTGTACGACCGTCCCCGCCGTTACGGGATTCATTGCCCCGTTAAACGATCCCCATTTTTTGACGCACTCTCCCGGATGATACCTCCCCGGATCGCGCCTCGACCAGTCCTCCCACATGCTCGCGGGATAGCCCTCGCCCTTAAGCGCCATTCCGACGTTGACCCATTGCTGATAGTCGAGCGCGGCGGGATCTATCCAGGGCAATATATCCTTCAAATCGTATTTTTTCATGCTTCTAATCTCCTGACGTCGGGCTTATATGTTTCCGGGTTTATCTCTCCCGGCACTATCCAGCGGTTGGCCGCTATGCGGTCTATGAGCCTGCGCGCGGCGTCGAATTCCCATGTGCCCACGTTCTTAAACCCTTTGCCCTCTAAAAATCTTATCTGTTTGGGCGTCGTAAGCCCCGCCTGGCGGCGCGCCGCGAGCCTGTCGAGCAACTTCGCGGCCTTGCCCGCGCATTCTATGTCGTCCGGGAATATTCCCATCTTTTCAAGCGCCTGCACCTGCTTTTCCGTCGGCGGGCTCATCTCCCAGCCAAACGCGGGCACATATCCCGATAAATCTTCCGCCTGTATGCTCATCTCGAATTGCAGCGGATCCACGAGCTTCCGCTTTCGTGACCTCATGGCGCTCAGTTCCTTCGCAAGCGCTTCTTCCCGTTGCGCTATCACGTCCGAGGCGGCCTGCTTTTCGGCTTCCATGATGTCCGACGCTTCCGTAACTCTTTCAAGGTTAATGGTCATCTGCTCCGCCACCTCGGGACTTTCGCATATCAGATGCGCGGGGTGGCATAGTTCGTGTCTTTCGGTGTGCCACAGAAAATCAAGCAGCAGCAAATGATCTTTCCCCGGATGAAGCCGTGTTCCGCGCCCCACCATCTGACAATAGAGGCTTCGTATCTTCGTAGGTCTCAGTACTACTATGCAGTCCACGCACGGGCAGTCCCAGCCCTCCGTGAGAAGCATGGCGTTACACAATACGTCGTATTTTCCCTTCTCGAAATCCTCCAGTATTTGAGCCCTGTCCGGGCTTTGTCCGTTGACCTCGCAGGCGCGCAAGCCGTGAGATATGAGCGCGTCGCGCATTTTCTGAGCCGTGGCTATAAGCGGCAGAAACACTACCGTTTTGCGGTTTTTGCACTGTTGGGCCATCTCCGCCGCTATCATGTCAAGATAAGGCTCAAGCGCGCTTCCCAGCCCCCCGGCGTTGTAGTCCCCCGCCGACATGCCCACGCCCGATATATCGAGCTTCAGCGGGATCGTCATGGCCTTTATGGGGCAAAGATACCCTTCCCTGATGGCGCGGGGCAATGTGTATTCGTAAGCCAGGCTGTCGAAATACTGCCCCAGATTGCGCATATCCCCCCGGTCGGGCGTCGCGGTGACGCCCAGCACCCTTGCCCCGTCGAAGTGCTCCAATATCCTTTGATACCCGTCCGCCAGAGCGTGATGCGCCTCGTCTACCACTATGGCGTCGAAGTAGTCAGTCGGGAATTTCTCAAGTCGCGCGGGTCTTTGCAGGCTTTGCACGCTTCCGACCACCACGCGGTACCATTCGCCCAGGCAGGTCTGTTCGGCCTTCTCGACCGAACAGCCAAGCCCCGTGGCGGCCTTGATTTTGTCCGCCGCCTGTTCAAGCAGTTCCCCCCGGTGAGCGAGCACAAGCACCCGCTCGCCGTTAGTCACTAAATCCTCTATGATCTTCGCGAATATGATTGTCTTTCCCCCGCCCGTGACCAGCACCAACAGCGTCTTTTTGTTTCCCTCCCGCCATTGCGCCTCGACCGCCAGACGGGCTTCATCCTGATACGGTCTCAGCTCCATCATACGCTACACCTAAAATTTCCCCGGCGTCCAGCCGCCCGGCGCGGCGGGAGCGTCGTCCGGCTCGTAGAAGCGCGAAATCTGGTTCGATTGCCGCTTTTCGCCCTTGTCGGTCGTGTACTCGCGCACGGTAACCTTGCACCGCCCCGTAGCGCCCGTCACTCTATTCCAGTTCATGTTTAGCGCCTCGCCGCGCTTGCGCTGGCCAATGGCCGTGAAAAACGCGCACAACAGCCCCTCGCAGCGGCTGTGCAAGAACAGCCTGTGTTGTATCCGCGCCTTTGACTGATCTGAACCAATCTCTATGGTGAGTAACGCCATGGGGCAGGGCGGAAGCTTTGAATCCGGCCTCGACGGGGTATACCGCCCCCGCTCGAACGATACCACCTCAAAGTCGTAATCCCCTTCGGGCAACACCTCGAACGACGCGCCGTCGTTTTCTATAATGTCGTCCCAGCCAAGTTCCCTGTCCTGTTGCGCGTTGATATTGTCGCTCTGTGCCATAATTCTTTCTCCTTTTTATTAAAATGGTAATGACCCTCGAAGCTTGAGCACCATGGCGTATACGTCCTTCCATCCCGCCACCAGGCAGCCTCTTATGAATGCCGCCGGGTATTTGGCTATGGGCGTAGTCGCCGTGAAATATCCCCTCTCGCCTACGACGGCGTGTATCTCCTGCGGTGTTACCTTAAACTCCCGCATCAGGTCGGCCAGTTCCTTTGTGACGGGCGTCCCGTCCACGTCGCGTATAATCCCGTCCTCTTCTTCGT
>JAUNBY010000165.1 GCA_030526935.1 Clostridia bacterium | reverse complement strand
CAACTGGCTGATGAGATTGCGAATCTTTTTTAACTACCTGATAAGAAACCTGTTCTATCAACGCCTCGCGCTATAGCGCATCAAAGCCCCCTAACGCGTCCCGCAGTTTTTCAAGCGCCTTTTTTTCGATTCGGGATACATAACTTCGCGATATGCCAAGGGCGCGGGCGACCTCGTGTTGAGGGCGCTGTACGCGGTCTTCGAGGCCGTAGCGTAGAAGTATCACCGCGCGTTCCCTCCTTGTAAGTATGCGCGAGATTAAACCCATGGCCTTGGAGGATTCTATATTGATTTCGGCAAGGTCGTGAACCGCGTCGGGCGGGGAGCCGAGTATATCCCCGAGCATTATTTCGTTGCCGTCGCGGTCGGAGCCTATCGGCTCGTTTAGAGAGACGTTGTTCTTTTGCTTTTTTCCGAAGCGAAGAGCCATGAGTATCTCGTTTTCTATGCATCGCGATGCGTAGGAGGCGAGTTTGCCCGCTTCAGGTCTGAATGAATTGACGGCTTTTATGAGTCCTATGGAGCCGATAGACACTATATCGTCGAGGTCGAGGCCGCTTCTCTGGTACTTTTTCGCGATATGCGCGACGAGGCGCAGATTATGCGCTATCAAAAGCTGCTTTGCGTCGCGATCACCGTTTTGCATACGTTCGATGTAAAGCCGCTGGTCTTCCGGGGACAGCGGCTTGGGAAAGCAGTCGCTGGCTATGTGCGCCAAAAAGGTAAAGGCGAGATCGGAAAGACACGCGATCAGAGAAAATAAAAACATAGGGCGTCCCTCCTAAATATCGGCGATGGAGCCGCCCTATCAAGCTATGCGATTCGGAGGATTTTGTTTACTTGCGAAATTTTCTCCTTATTATTTGCGCGACAAAGTGGACGCGGCGGACGCGAAGCAGGAACAAAACCGTTATATAAGGCGCGAGGGAAGCCATGGATATAATCGCGATGCGCACGAGCGTATACAGCTTTCCGGTGGCCGGGTCAACGACGGAATTCAGCCACATGGCGCTCAACATGCAAAGACCCGACGCGATGAATATCTTTAAAAGCTCTATTATCATTTCGCGGTCGCGCATGAAGCTTATGCGCTTTATAAGGGCCAGGAAAAGCACGAGCGCCCCAACGGTGCAGGATATGGTGGTCGCGAAGGCGAGTCCGTCCGCTCCCATAACCCGCGAGAGTATGATGTTCAACACTATGTTGACCGCTACGGTGAGGTACGAGGCCATCATAGGCGTTTTTGTATCCTGAAGGGAATGAAAGGCGCGGTTAAAAAGGTCGCGCAGACCAAAGAATAAAATCCCTATCAGGTAAAAGCCGAATATGGAGCTTGTGACCCTGAGCGAATCGGTTCCGAACCTACCGTGCATGTAAGCCAGGGTTATCACGTCGCTTCTGAGAACCCAGCCTATGACCGTGACGGGAACGAGAACCAGGCATAGCGTCTCCACGCATCCTGTTACGAGGCGCGCTATTCCCTTTTCGTCGTTTTCCGCCGCCCGCTTCGATACCTGAGAGAACATAACCGTCGTAAGAGGTACGGCCAGTATCCCTATGGCGAAGGTTATAAGGCGATAGGCGTAGTCCATGGCGGATATGTCGCCCGGGCGAAGGTAGCTGGCGAGCGACTTGTCGATCATATGGTTAAGCTCGTTGACCGCCATTGACAATACCGCCGGAACCGCGAGGCGGAAAAGCCTCGCAAAGCGCTCGGAGAACACGTCGAGCCGCCAGCTGTAGCGCATGGAACGGTTTATGGGGCCGATGAGCACGAGAAGCTGCATTATTCCCGCCGCGAATACGCCCCACGCGACGGCGGTTATGCCATATGATGGCGAGAACGCCACTGTCGCGATAATCACGCATATAGTCAGCGGAAAACCCGTAAGCTGCGCCGCGACATAGCGCTCGTTGGCGTTTAGGACGCTCGCCATGACGATGGAAACGCTCACGCACGCGAGCGACGGAAGCATTATCCTGCAAAGCTTCGCGGTAAGCGCCTGCTTTTCAGGGTCGAAGCCCCCGTATATAAGCCCCACAAGGGGTTCGGCGAATATCATCATCAGTATGCATACGGCTATTCCGGCTAAAGCGAAGAAGTTTACGCAGGTCGAGGCGAACCGGTTAGCCGCGCGCAGACTGTTGTTCGAGCGAGCGTCGATATACATCGGAACGACGGTCGAGGTGATGCAGGAATTAAAAAGCAACACCGGAAGATAAAACAGGCTGTACGCCGAGGCATAGGCGTCGCGCTCCATGCCGGTCGCGAAAAAGCCCGAGCTTATCATATCGCGGACAAAGCCCGCCGCCTTGCTCAAAAGCACTATCAGCGTAACCGAAACGGCGGCTCTGCCCGCGATCCTATCACTGGAGGACAATGATCTACCTCCCGAAATTAATCGGCATAATTGTCGAAATATCCCTGAACAAGAACTATGGGAGTCCCCTTGTCGCCGGAGCCTGAAACGAGGTCGCAGAGGCTTCCGAGCAGATCGGTATACCTGCGCGGGGTAGTCCCCTGGGATGCCATGCTGCCGACGAGACTCGACGACTTCTCGGCTATGGTCTTCTTGGCCATTTCAATGGCTTCCTCGCCGCTCGCGTTTGTAAGGCGGGTATCGGCGAGATGCTTGAGCTTAAGCTCGTTAGGCGTACCCTCAAGACCCGGGGTGTATCCGGGGGAGACCACGGGATCGGCCAGTTCCCATATCTTGCCTACGGGATCTTTAAACGCTCCGTCGCCGTAGACCATGACCTCTATATGCTTTCCCGTCTTCTCGCGGAGGGATTCGGCGACCCTGGAGACGAACGTCCCGCAGTCGCGGGGGAACAGCTTTACCGAGTCTTCCGTCGCCATATTGGAGCCGTAAAGCCCGTAATCGGGGTTGAAGCCCCCGCCCATGACGCTTTTCGAGAGTATATCCGCCATGCTCACGGCTTTTATGGCGCCCGCGTCATTAAGCATCCGCACTGTTCTTTTCCGTGTATGAATGTCGCAGGCGATGACATATTTGGTGTGGGCGAGCATATGCCTTGGATCGTTTGAGAGGAATATCTCGCAATTGGGCGCTATCTCGCGGTAAAGCTCGATATAGTCTATTCCGGTGAAAGGGTGTATAACCCGTTCGCCGAAGGTATCGCGATATTGTTTTTCGGTTATCTCGTCTTTCGAAGGGTTGAATCCCGAGGCGTCGAGCGCGTCAATCGTCATAAGATGGTTGCCCACCTCGTCGGCGGGATACGCCAATTGCACGTAAAGCTTTTTGACGCCCATTGATATGCCCTTCAGGAGCATTGAAAACCGGTTTCGGCTCAATATCGGGTGAATTATGCCGACCTCTCCGCCGGGAAACTTTTCCCTGACATCCGCGGCTATCTGCTCGAGCGTGGCGTAATTGCCCTGCGTCCTGGCAAGCGCCGATTCGGTGACCGCTACCACGTCTTTGTCGTGAAGCTCGAATCCTTCCTCGGATGAAGCCTTTATAACGCACTCGACGACCACTTTGGCCAGGTCGTCGCCCTTTTTCAATATAGGCGCCCTTATTCCACGCGCCACCGTTCCCGTCATTCTCATGGTAAACCTCCTCAAAACCTCCATATCTCACTATTTTACAGTATACCATCGCGTCGGCTGGGTGTCAAGACGGTATAAAGAAAGTATGCCATGGGGTGAAAACGCGAAAAGGGCGAATTTTTAAATATAATGGTTGCTTTACGGCGGGTTTTGGTGTATTATTATGCCAGACAACGAGTCATGAAACCGTGAACTTATGAAGAATGTCGAAGTCCGCTGATGGGCTTCAATGTTGGGGGGACGACGGATGAAACAACCTGCGAATAACTACAGGGCACGGATAGTTGATCTGGGGATTACGATTATAACGCTGCTGCTGGCGGCCGTTATCATCAATCAATGCCTTGAAATCTATCTGACGGGTATATCCCCAGAAAACCTGACGCAAAGCGGCGTGCGAATACACGATATATTTACCCCTGAAATCGTCGCTCAGCGCGCGCAAGCCATAGCCCCGTTTTTTGTAATGTGGCTAATCGTCCTGATGGCGACGATTATCTGGCGCGTAAGAAACCCCGTTAAGGCGAAAATACCGGGGATACCCGCCGAATACAGGCTGATACTTACAAGGGCGCGAACCGTTGAAAACGAATCTATGCAGCGGCAGGTCGTATCGCGCCGATGGTTTACCATCGCGCTTATAGTGATTCTGGCTGTCTGCGCTGCCATGGTGATTGTATACCTTGCGGACATGAATCATTTCGCCTCGCGCGATTTGGAGTACGTGATGGGGCAAATGCTGATTCACGTCGTGCCGTGGGTATCTTTGGCTTTTATAGCGCTATTTATATGGGAAAAACTTTGCGAGAGAAGCATGTACCGTGAAATAGAGGCCGCCAAGGGAGCCGCGAGGCGCGATCCCGAGCGCGATAATTCGCCCCGGCGCCCGTATCGCTCAATCGCCGTAATCGCTTTATACGCGGCGGCCGCGGCTTTTATCGTAATGGGCGTACTCAACGGCGGTATGTACGACGTGCTTGTAAAAGCAATCAATATATGTACGGAGTGTGTTGGCCTTGGTTGAACAAAAGAAAAGCTGGTGGCAGAACCACCGTCCAAGCAAGCGCAGACTTATTCAGGTTTACGCCGCGCTGTTGCATAACGCGAATATCAAGGGCTTCGTAGAGGGCGAAATATATACGGGGCCGACAAAGAACGTATGCGTACCGGGATTCAACTGCTATTCATGTCCCGCGGCGGTAGGAGCGTGTCCGCTTGGGGCGCTGCAAAACGCGCTCGCGTCATCATGCGCGCGCGCTCCATACTACGTGCTGGGTATACTTATGCTTTTCGGACTGACGCTTGGCCGCACAATCTGCGGCTGGCTGTGCCCGTTGGGGCTTATTCAGGAGCTTGTTCACAAGCTTCCGACGCCCAAGCTCGGAAAGAATCGCTTAACCCGCGCCCTGTCGTGGCTCAAATACGTAATTCTTGGCGTGTTTGTCATAGCGATTCCGCTTGCGTACAGCGTACAGAGTTTCCCCGTGCCGGCCTTTTGCAAGTATATCTGTCCGGCGGGGACGCTGGAGGGCGCTATGGGTCTGCTCTCCAATCCGGGAAACACGCCTTATTTCTCCATGCTTGGCATACTCTTTACGCGCAAGTTCGTCATATTAGTGCTGATTTTAACGGCTTGTATATTCATATACCGCGCGTTTTGCCGCTTCATTTGTCCTCTTGGAGCGATTTACGGCCTGTTCGCGCGGCTTTCGCTATTGGGAGTAAAGGTTGAGGCGAGTAAGTGTACGCACTGCGGTCGCTGCGTAAGTCATTGTAAGATGGACGTGCGCCGAGTTGGCGATCACGAGTGCATCCACTGCGGCGAGTGTGAGGGCGTATGCCCTGAAAAGGCCATAAGCTGGAAGCTTGGTTCCATCCGTCTGAAGTCCAATGAAGGTACGGATAAGACCGCGGAGAAGACGCGGCGCGCACGGTCGATAATCGCGTGGATCATAGCGCTGGCGGTGCTTGCGGGCGTGTTGTGGTACTATAACCGTCCTTTGGAGGAATCGTCAGACGCTACGGCGCAACAAGTCCAGGCTGAAGTAACGCCCCCGCAGTATGAGGAAGCGATTTTGCCCGAAACGGACGACGCGCCTTTCGATCATGAGCAGGGTACAGCCGTTGCGGATGTCCCGGTTGAGGACGATACTCCAGCAGGCAATGAGGTAGGAATGCGCTGCCCGGACTTTACGGTGTCGCTGTACAGCTCCGACGGGGAGCGGTTCGCCCTGGCTGATACCAGAGGCAAGCCCGTGGTTATCAATTTCTGGGCTACGTGGTGTACGCCCTGCGTAGGGGAACTGCCATACTTCCAGCAGTTGTATGATAACTATGGCGAACAAATCGAGCTGGTAGCGATACACTCCAATCTGGTAACGGACGACGTGCAGGCGTTTATCGACTCGGAGGGCTTGTCGATACCCTTTGCGCTAGACGCCGACGGAAGCGTCATACAGTCCCTCGGAGGTTCCACGATGCTTCCCATGACGGTAGTACTTGACCGCGATGGAAAGATAGTTTACAACAAAGTCGGTTCGGTTACCTATGCCCAGCTTGAGAGCCTTGTGACTCCATTGCTCGCCGAAGAAACGATGACTCCTGATGATGAACGGGAAGAGGCGGAAATCGCCACTGTTCCCATTGAAGATGATACGCCTGTCGGCAATGAGGTGGGAATGCGCTGCCCGGACTTTACGGTGTCGCTGTACAGCTCTGACGGGGAGCAATTCGCGCTTGCAGATACAAGGGGCAAACCCACGGTTATCAATTTCTGGGCTACGTGGTGTACGCCCTGCGTGGGCGAGTTGCCGTACTTTCAGCAGTTGTATGATAACTATGGCGAACAAATCGAGGTGGTCGCGATACACTCAAATCTGGTAACGGATGATGTTCAGGCGTTTATCGACTCCGAAGGCTTGACAATACCCTTTGCGCTCGACGCCGACGGAAGCGTTATAAAATCCCTCGGAGGTTCCACCTTGCTTCCGATGACAGTGGTTTTGGATAGCGGGGGAAGTATTGTCTATAATAAGGTAGGATCCGTCACTTACGCCGAACTTGAGAGCCTGATAGCTCCGTTGTTGTGACAGGCGTTGCGCGATTCATATTGAACACCTGCCGAGGGATATCAGAGGGACTGTTTGCGGCGCAGTCCCTTTAGTGTTGTCCTTAGCTAAGCGCTCATGCTCCATTCCGCCGCTTTTTAGGTGGCGGAATGAAGGCAATGTCATCAACCCAAGCAAGTTAACACCTCTGTCATGGAGCTTCGCGCGG
>JAUNBY010000164.1 GCA_030526935.1 Clostridia bacterium | reverse complement strand
CGTAGGACAAGTTGAAACCTCAAGGGCGACGTCGTGTCGCCCGTTTTTTATACGACTTTCTTCCTTTACTAACCCCTTTACTAATCACATCATTGGCCGATATCTTGTTGACAAGCTTGGTAAAAACTGTTATACTTAATCGCGTCAGGTAATTCATGGGTAAATACCTGTACGAAGGTTACTAATGTTTTCCAGAGATAAAGGGGGACGAATTAATGAAGAAGACTATTATGGTTGCCGTCATTTGCATACTATGCCTGATGCTGGCGTCGGCGTCGGCGGATACCGGCATCGTCGGGGAATGGACGGGAAGTGGAACGGCCAGCGCTTCGATTTTAACCATACCTGTAACGGCGACAGCGCAGTTTAGCGAGAACTCAACTTTTAATCTGAATATCAGCGCGGCCAGTTTGGGACAATCCTGGCCGTTGGCGGGGCAATACTCTTACGAAGGTCAAGCATTGACTCTGGCCGTGCCCGGCATGGATCCCGTCGCCGTAAATTGCGTTATAAACGGCGACAAGATGAACATAAGCGCAAATATGATTCTTCCCGGATTCGAAAATTATGGCGTGATTGCCATCGCAGCCTCGCTCGACCGCGTCACGACTCCTCCAGTAGATCCCGATCCGGCCATAACTATCAAGGTTACTGAGGTTGAAAACGCATTTGTCAAGGTCGGAGATGTGTACGAAGCGGTAAAGGGTGCAACCATGCCTGTATTGGAAGCCGAGATTACCGGTACTTCTAAAACTCAGGTCAATTGGAAATCCGGCAAGGCTCAGGTAATGTCCATAACAGCCCGCGG
Source organism: Clostridia bacterium (assembly GCA_030526935.1). Lineage (GTDB taxonomy): Bacteria > Bacillota > Clostridia > Christensenellales > Aristaeellaceae > JAUNBY01. The sequence continues at coordinate 6,053 of JAUNBY010000164.1, read as the reverse complement.
AGTAATAAAGGCCAAGAAAGCGGGCACCACCGTAATAACCGCAACCGTCAAGGGTCAGAAAAAAGTTAACGATAAAATAACCGTCAGGGTAATCACCGTCGATATCAAGCAGAAAAAGGCGACGATCTATGTCGACGGAACCACTAAGAAAAAGCCGTCTTCCGTGACGCTCAAGTCGGTCATAAAGCCCGCGAACGCCAGCGAAACGGCGAAGAGCATCACCTGGACAAGCGCCGATCCCACCATCGCGACGGTTGACGGTTCGGGCGTCGTTACGGCGGTATCTGCCGGAACGACGACCATAACCATGACCAACGGATACGCTCAGACGGATACCTGCAAGATAACGGTTAAGTAAACCGCCCGACGGCTCGCCCGAAAGGGCGAGCCTCTTTGCGTGAATTGGAGGAGTGTTAATGCGCGTTTTTAAACGCATAACGGCGATAATACTTATAGCGGTATTAGCGGTATTGCTCCCGATATCCGCTCTGGCTCAGACTATAACCGCGAGTTTCGGCAATTTGAGCGGAACACGCGTCACAGCCACATTTGATTACGACGACAGCCTGTTCTCAGGCAAGGACACAAAGCTTAAGCCCAAATTAGCCATAGCCTCCGTAACCCTCGCCGCCAGCGCGCATAATGAGAGCTATATCAAAAACGCCCTTAACAATATGGGTTTTGAGGATATTACCTCTTTTAATTACAATAGCGGCGCATTCTCCGCCGATGACAACGATTACGCGTCATATGTGCTTGCGGGCAAGGACATCGTTGTGGGAAAACGCGCTTACAGGTTGTACGTCATAGCCATTAGCGGCACTCAGGGCTATCAATGGGTGAGCAACTTTAATATGGGAAGCTCAAACGAACACCGCGGCTTTTCCATCGCCGCTGATCGCCTGATGCAAAGCGTTTCCGATTACGTGAAAACCGACGCAAAGGACAGTATATTCTGGATATTCGGGCATAGTCGCGGAGCTGCCGTTGGCAATATAGTCGGCGCCAGGCTGACGGCGGGAAATCTCGGCTGCAAGGTTTTTTGCTACACCTCAGCCACTCCCTCCACTACCCGCAAAAAGAATCTTTACGGCAAGGGCAGCCTCAACAACCTTTTTGCCATCAACAACCCCGGTGACTTTATAACCCGCATACCTCTGGCGTCCTGGAACTATCGCGTGTACGGCCGAAGCGTCAACCTTTCCAATAAGGGCAAGGTGTTCTCGCGTATGAAAACGGGATTTGCGCAATTTCTCGGTGAAGCCTACGCCGGACAGACGCCCGGCACGGTTCAGCGCATGATCGCCGAATGCCGGAAATACTCCCCAACACTTAAGCATTATACCAACGCCATTACCTTTACAAACAAGCAGGGAACGCACAATCCTTACGCCTACTTTTCTTCTCTCGCGCTTGTGCTGTCTTATGGCTCGGAACAGCGCATCGGCCTTCAGCAGATGCTCAACGAAATCGGCAACAGCCAGTATGCCGTCAACCTTACGGCTATGCTCGTCGGGCTTAAACTCCCATGCGACAGGGCGACGCTTGGAAATTATCTGCTATCAATGGACTGGCGAAATCTGCTCGCGGGAATGAAGGGAACCGCACACGCTCATTCCCCGGAGGCTTACATCGCCTGGGTAAACGCATTGTACGGATAAGCCATGATATTAAACCTTCTTCGCAAATCGCGCTGTACTATATAAAAACCGGCGTTGTTCTACTTACGGCAAAGATACAAAAGGGGAAACTCAATTATGGCATTTGGAAGATGTATTCACAATGGCGTCGATAAAAAGAGCGTCCGACGCTTTTTACTGAAGCTCTCCGTCGCTTTATTCGTCATTCTTCCATTCGCGTTTCCTGCATTTGCCAATGAATCTGCGGGAAACGCGGCGGCATTAAAAGTCGCGTTTCCCAACCTGGATGGCTTTACGATGACGTCAGAAGACGGTACCCGCTATGGACTGGTCGTCGATTATCTCAACGAGATAGCGAAGTATACCGGATGGAAATATGAGTACATAGACACGACCAACGAAATGATGCTGGAAGAGTTTTTAGAGGGCAGATTTGATTTGATGGGCGGAACATACTATGCCCCCGCCTTTGAGCAATATTTCGGCTATCCCGAATACAGCTGCGGAGCATCAAGGTCGGTGATACTCGCCAAATGGGACGATACGTCGATTCGTGGATTTGATTATTCCGATTTAAACGGCAAGACCATAGGCGTATATGACAGGGCCGACGAAAATATACGCCGGCTGAAGGAGTTTCTCGCCATGGAGGGACTTGACTGTGAAATAATCGCATACTCCATCGATCAACTCGTAGATGGATCGCTTAAATATTACCTTGAAAACGAACATGTGGATCTTCTGCTCGGGAACGCCGCCGACGACACCGGGGAGTATCGCTGCGTCGCCTATTTTAACGCCCAGCCTCATTACATAGTCACAGTTCCCGGGAACCGGACGATTCTTGACCAGATGAACAAGGCGCTTACATACATATTGGAATCAAATCCTGATTTTGCCGAGGAATGCTATGAGAAAAACTTCCCGGATGCCGGCTCTCGCGGACTTGTTTTAAATGACGACGAGCGGGAATACGTGAAATCCAAGAAGGTCGTCACCGTCGCGCTTCCGGAGCTTTTTCATCCGTTTTACTGCGTCGATGACGAAAGCTGCAGTCATAACGGCATAGTCGTCGATATACTTTCAATAGTTGCGGATTTTTCCGGTTTGGAGTTTGAATACATATTTGCCGATACCTACGCCGCGGCACTTCAAATCGTCTTAGACGGCGACGCGGACGTGCTCGGCTTCTTCCTTGGCGACGAGGCGCATTCGGAGTCAATGGAGCTTGCGCTGACGCAATCGTATACCACGCTTACGGACCAGGTAATACGCAACAACTCCGTTACCTACCCCGACGACAACCTCATTTGCGCTTTATTGGAGGGCAGGCGCCTTCCGTCAAATATAAAAGCTAAAGCCGTATATTATAAAACCATGTACGACATGCTAAGCGCAGTCAACGACGGTGAGGCCGACATCGCCTACGGCCTGTCCCCAATGATAGAGAAACAATCTCAACAGAACATATTCCGAAACCTGTTTTCGGTCTCGCTTTTCGACAACACCCGTGATATTTCCTTCGCCATTCCGCGCCCGGTAAACGCGAATCTTCTGACCATTTTCAATAAAGCTCTCAACTCAATAAGCTCCACCCGGAGGACCGCTATAGGAAGCGCCAATCTCGTTTTTACGGGTACGTCGAGATTATCTCTGAGAAACATCGTCTATTCAAACCCCGTCTTGGTCATCGTCGTATTTGGCGCGTTCATACTGCTTATAGGCACGATACTTATAATAGTATCGTATTCCCGAGTGCGCTCCCTGAGGATACAGGGAGAACTGGATAGAGCCGAGGCCACGAGCAGAGCGAAAGGCCTGTTCCTCTCGCATATGTCCCATGAAATACGAACTCCGATAAATGGCATAGTAGGCATGACCGAACTGATGAAGAGACATATCGACAATAACGACATGATACGCGATTATATCGAAAAAATACAGCTCTCATCGCAACATCTCCTCGCCCTTATAAACGACGTTTTGGATATGTCCAAAATCGAGAGCGGAAAGGTCGAACTTCACAGCGATCCGTTCGATCTTGGACTTGTTTTGCGCGGCATCAAGGCGACGTTCGACGTTCAGGCGCAGTCAAAACAAATCAGTTTCAATCTTATCGTAAATGGTCGATTCGAGGACGCTCTCATCGGCGACTCGCTCAGGCTCAATCAGATTTTGACAAATCTGCTGTCAAACGCCGTAAAGTTTACCCCAAACGGAGGCGAAATAACGCTGTCGGTCGAGGAAATTCGACATGATGGCGGAAAGACGAGGGTAGCCTTTGAAGTGCGCGATACGGGATGTGGCATCTCAAGCGAAAACATCGACCGCGTGTTTATGTCATTCGAGCAGGAGCACTCGAGCGTAACGAGCGTGTACGGCGGAACGGGACTGGGGCTTTCGATAACCAAGCGATTTGTCGAAATGATGGGCGGAGAAATCTCAGTCACAAGTCGGGTCAATGCCGGAAGCACGTTCCGCGTGGAATTGCCCTTTGGCATTGCCTGCGGCAAACGTTGCGCGACGTCAATCGAAAACAGCGCGGAAAAAGACGATCCGGCAAGGTATTTCGAGGGGCTAAATCTGCTCGTCGTCGAGGACAACGCGATAAATATGCAGGTCGCGCTCGGCCTGTTGGAATATACGGGCGCCCATGTCGACGCGGCGTTCAACGGCTTGGAAGCAATCGACAAATTCAAAGGGTCCCCTGAAGGCTTCTACGATTTAATACTCATGGACGTTCGTATGCCCGTCATGGACGGCATGAGCGCGACAAGAGCCATTCGCGCCCTTCCAAGAAGCGACGCGAAGAGCGTATTGATATTCGCCATGACCGCAAACGCCCTGTCTACGGACGCGCAAAACTGCATCAAAAGCGGCATGAACGCGCATATAGGCAAGCCATTTATGTTGAAGGATATTTATAACGCGTACTTACAGATGACCTGATTGCGTCATCTCGACGGCTTGCCGCTTTACGCAAACCCGGATACTCACCGGCGGCGCTTTGCGCGGAGGCGACAATGTTTATTTTGCGTTTATGACATTTCCCGATCCTATATCCACCGGCTGTTTCTTAAAGTCAAAATCCTTATAGTATCTGACGTTCTGCGGCGTACCCTTTGCCGGCGGGAATTCAAAGCCGGAATACCTGACGACCGGGTCGCTTTGCTTTTTAAGGCCGTCGATGAAGTCGTCGGGGAGGTTGAGTATGCTTTTAATGACCTCGCGGGGAGTATTCGCCATCCACTGGGCGAGCGATATGTCCGAATAGTGGTTGGAATTGAACACTTCGAGGTATATGACCTTTTCGTCCCCTATATTCTGAACATAGTGAAATCCGCCAACCGGAACATATCCCACGTCGCCCGCCTGATAGTTAAACGTGCGCGCCTTTGGCCCGGGCATGAATACCGTCATGCGCACCTGTCCCTGAATATAGTATTGGAATTCATCGTTATTCGTATGCCAGTGAATCTCCCTCATCGCGCCCGGTTCTATCTCTACCATGGCCATCGCCACGGTGTCGCAGGCGGGGAAATTGCGGTTATCGAGTATTCGAAGCGTGCCTCCGCTGCCCACGATTGGCTTGACCTTTATGAGTTCGTGCTTAAAGGTATCAGGCACGTTTCCCGTCGGGGACTGAATGGTTTGCGATTCTATGGTTCCGGGGTCGCCTCCGTCGGTTATATATACCTCCTGAAGCGGAATATGGTCGAACGCGGATTCGTCGCAGCCGAAGTTCGCCGAAAGCACGTCCTTGGGCAAATGGGAGAAAAGCTCGCTTATAGAGAAGGTATTGTCCTCGGAATACTCTCCCTTGTCGAAAAACATCAAGAATTCGCAGCCCTCGTGAAGTCCCTGAATAGAATGAGGGACGTTTTTGGGGAATATCCAGCCTTCGCCGGGAGAGCAATCGGCTATGAAATTGCGACCCATTTCGTCAACCGCCGTAACGCGCGCACCTCCAACCAGCACAAAGCCGAACTCCGACTGCTGGTGCGAATGCATCTCGCGAACTCCGGGCGACAGGTTCATGTCAACTACCGCGAATGTATCGGATATCGCCAGTTCCCGCTTCGTTATCTCGCGCGACCAGCCGCCCGGTCGAAGCTTCATGTGAGTGTCCGAAAACGAGAACTTCAAATTGGGAATAAGCCCCACGTCCGTCGCAGGGGGAACGAGCATATCCGGGTTCTCCTCGTCGCGTTTGAAGTTGCGCGGGCCTAAATCCAGCGCCCCCGCGCCGTCGCTTCTGATAGGTTCGGGTCGCCCCGCTTCCTTGAGCTGATCCAGCTTTTCCTGCATCCTTTTAATATAACGCCTGTCCATTGACAACCTCCTTGGGATTTTTCTATAGTTTTCCCAATCGAGGCCATGTTATTCGCCTTTTGAAAGGCATTCCCGTTTACG
>JAUNBY010000163.1 GCA_030526935.1 Clostridia bacterium | reverse complement strand
AGTACCAAGAGCCATCAATACCCCGCGCGTGTAGCTGTTTGTCATTTGATCACTTCCGATTTACAATCTAAATTCATTGAGAATACCCTGTCTGGCGCACTGCTTAATATAGTTCGCAAAACGGATGGCGGCTGGCGGAAGATACCTTGCCGTATTGTACGCCATGTAAAGCGTGCAGAATGCGTCGAAATTTTCCACCTTGAGAGCGCGCACGTCGAGCTTTTTCAGCGCGTCGGTTATTGCGACAAGGGCAATGCCAAAACCGGAAGAGACAAGAGAAAAAATCGCCTCCTCGTTAGGCGCCTCATATGCGATCTTAGGCTCCACATCAGCATTTTTCAGCATTTGTTTTACGAGCCTGCACAAGCCGGAATCTCCTTCGTAAAGTATATAGGGATACGGCGATATATCACGCAGATTGACACTGCCGCGCGCGGCAAGCGGATGCCCCGAGGGAACGATGACAGCCATCTCCTGCCTGAACAGAGGGAAAAAGAAAATATCAGGGACTTCTCTTTCTGTAGTACAGAAGCCCACGTCAAAGCGGCCGTCTTTAAGCCCCTCTATAATTCGCGGCGAGTTCATCTGCTTGAAGCTGAATATTATCTTTTCGTTCTCTTTGCGTCGCAGGAACTCTCGCGCCAGCCTGGGCACGAAGCCGTAGCACCACGGCGGGTTATAGCCGATGTTGACGTCGCCCTCTGTTTCGCTGGCAAGGCGCTTCATCTTAACATTTATCTCCGAAAGAGAATCCAACAGCGGCATGATCTTTTCGTAATAAAGGCTGCCATACTTTGTCAGCGCGACGCTTCTGTTCTCTCGCTTGAAGAGAGGGAGACCAAGCTCCGTCTCTAGATTCGCGATCGAAATGCTGATCGTAGACTGGGAAATATGAAGCTCCTCCGATGCTTTGCGAACGCTGAGAAGCTGCGCGACAACGCAGAAATATTTCAGCTGTTGGAGTGTCATCACAAACATCTCCCTCTCTACTGAATTGTAAGGCGGTCTTTACTATAAGCAAGACCGCCTAAGTTATTATAACTTATCTGTATTTAATGCGCCGGACGCGGAATGCCAAATTTTTCCGGCGATTCCTTAGCCCCGCCCGCGTCAAAAAGTAACCAGGAACTGACCGACTGGTTCTGCTTTATGTATTGGCGCGCAGCATCACCGGTGAGGCCGAGTTTCACTCCGCCCATCGTATTGGCGAATTCATCGAACTTAGGATCGTTGTAGGCTTTTAGATAGGCTTTTTGAAGCGTGTCATAAACGTCTGCCGGCGTACCCTTCTTCACAAAGACGCCGAAAAAGGCGCCCCAGGGGAGATACGGCTTGTATTGCTGTTCATAGTATTCGGTGATTGCCGGAACTTGCTTTATCGCCTGTACGCGTTCGGGAGAAATAACCGCAAGAGCGCGGACGTTGCCTCCGTTGATAAAATTTGCGCAGGAAAGAAGCCCCACCGCAACGGCGTCTATATGCTTGCCCATAATTGCCGTTACAGCCGGCCCCTCGCCGTCAAATTGAATTTGCGGGAATTTAACGTCATGAACTTTTTCGATCATTGTCGTTGCAACAAATGGCAGCCCTCCCGGCCCGGTCGACCCCATTTTGATCGTCTTGCCTGATTCCGCGGCTTCGATTAATTCCTTGAAGTCCTTATATGGCGAATCTTTCGGAACAATTACCACTCCGACGTTAGCCATCATCAGCAGCACGGGGTCAAAGTCCGCATAGTCTATCTTAGCGAGACCGGTAATTTTATAGAGGTTGGGATTTTCAGCGCCGAATAACAGAGTGTAGCCATCGGCCGGAAGATTATTGACGAAAGTTGTGGCAATAGCTCCCGTTGCTCCCGTCCTATTCTGCATGATAACCGTTTTGCCAAGCTCTTTGGAGGCGACTGGCGTTATCGCACGGGCGACGTTATCCATCGCACCTCCCGCGCCCCACATGATAATTCCCTGAATATTCTTCTCCGGATATGCAGCAAAGGCTGCCTGTGCCATAAAAGCTGCAAAAAGCGCCGCAATTAATATTTTTTTCATCGTTCTGCTGCTTCCTTTCATGTTGTTTTTGTATTCTGCACCAGCACTTACGATTTGTGCGAATCGTTAAGAAAGCGTTCGCACCCTGCGGCCATCACCGACAGGGGAGGCTCCATCCCCGTCCATATACGCACGGCCTCGGCTCCCTGATATACAAGCATCCACATTCCGTCAAGCGTCCGGCAGCCGTTTGCCGCAGCCTCACGCAGCAGGCGCGTCTCCCTTGGGCTGTAGACAACGTCGCAGACAAAATGGCGTGATGAAAGAAGCGATGTGTCAAAGGCTACCGTATTTTCGTTCGGACTCATACCGAGGCGCGTCGCGTGAACTACAAAATCCGTATCTGCAAGAGCCGCCTTTACATTTTCTGTATCAAGCGCCAACGCCCTGGCCGTTCCGGGGCGCAGCGCATTCATATCATCGGAAAGGCGCTCCGCCATCTCATATTCCTCCGCACGGTTGGCGACGAAAAAATTTGACACTCCGGCGATTGCGAGGGCAGAAGCGACTCCGCGCGCGGCTCCGCCGGCTCCAATCATAAGACAGCTTTTACCGGATGGATTGAATCCGCCTTTTTCTATCAGCGCATGGACAAATCCGGTACCGTCAGTGTTATAGCCTATCCTGCGCCCATCTTTGAAAAGCACGGTATTCACCGCTCCCGACTCTGAAGCGGTGGGGTGCAGCTCGTCCATCAGCTCCTTTACGGCGACCTTGTGCGGGATAGTCACATTAAAGCCCATAAATCCCATCGTCTCCATCGCTCTCACCACGCTGTCCACATTCTCCGGCTTCACCGGTAGCGGAAGGTAAATTGCGTCAAGCCCCATGGCGCCGTAGGCATCGTTGTGCATCTCAGCGGAGGCCGAGTGGCCGAGAGGCCACCCGATCAACGCGGCAAGCCTGGTATTTACCGATATCGGCAGTTCCCGGTTCTTATAGGGGCTCATGCAATCCCACGCCACCGTTTGTACGTTTTTGTCTGCGAGAAGATCATCACAAAGATGAACACACAGAGCGTAAGGCTTATTGGGCTGGAGACAAACCCTTCAAGGAAGGGAAGAAGCTCGTTTTCAGCGCCCTGCATCGCACGGCGGTAGTTTGCGTCAAGCATCGGTCCAAGGATTATTCCCAGTACCATTGGCCCCGTCGCGTAGCCGTACAGCCGCATGAAGTAACCGAGCACGCCGAAGCCGATCATATAGAAAATGTCCACAACGCTGTTCTGTATCGCGTATGTTCCTATGACCGAAAGGATAATGACTATCGGCATGATTATGCTCTTTGGTATTTCGATTATTTTGGCAAAGGGCTTAACGCTGAGCAGTCCAAGGACAAAGAGCGCCACATTGGATATCACCAGCATGCTGACTATCATCCAGAAGAGATGCGGCGTCTCGATCATCAGCATCGGCCCGGGCTTGAGGCCGTGGATAAATAGTCCGCCTATGATTATCGCAGTGATTGCGTCTCCCGGAATACCAAGTGTCAGCATCGGAATGAAGGCTCCTCCGATAGCGCCTTTGTTTGCCGTCTCCGGCGCCACTATTCCCTCGTAGGCTCCCTTCCCAAAGGGAGCTGATGGATTGCGTGTCGTGCGTTTTGCCTGGTCGTATGCCAGAAGCGCCGCCACGTCGCCTCCCGTTCCCGGAAGCGCGCCGATAAAGACGCCGAGTAGCGCGGAACGCAGACCGAGAGGCAGGAATTTGAGGAAGGTTGAAAGGTCTGGGACTATCTTGCTGAGGTTTTGTTTAGGCGTATCTCCGCCGCCGCTGCGGAACTGCGTCAGCGCCTCCGATATGCCAAAGAGTCCGATCATCGCCGTGACAAAGCTGATACCGGCCATGAGATGCAGATTGCCGAAGGTGTAGCGCAGCTCCCCTGTAGACGGATCCATACCGACCATGCTGATGAGTATGCCTATTGTACCGGCCATTATTCCTTTGATGGGGTCGCCTCCGCCTATGCTGCCTATGAGGAGAACTCCCATGAGCGCGAGCAGAAAGAAATCACGCGGTGAGAATTTAAGTGCAAAGTTTGCGATTATCGGCGCAGCGCATGCCAGCACAGCTACGCCAACCATTCCTGCGAAGAGCGACACAGTAGTACAAAGTCCTATCGCCTTGCCAGCCTCCCCGCGCTGAGCCAGAGGATAACCCTCCATGCCTGTGGCAATGGCTGCCGGCGCTCCCGGTATATTAAGCAGAATCGCGGTAATCGCCCCGCCGTAAACAGCGCCGACAAATACTCCGCACATCAGCGCAAGCGCGTTATTCAGCTCCCATGAAAAGGTAAAGGAGATGAGAAGAGAGACAGCCATCGTGCCTGACAGGCCAGGAATGGCTCCTACCCAGATACCGGCGAACACACCGGCCCAGACGAGGGCCATCACCTGCCAGTCAAGAAACGGAATCAAAAAGTATTGAAAATTCTGCAGCATATCTATACCCCCCTACGGAAGAATAACCAGAAACACATAACGGAAGACGGCAACGAGGACAGCCATAGCACACGCTGAAATTAGAAACGACTGCCATATATTTTTCCCTCTATGCAGATATATCATGCCGATCACCATGAAGGCATAAGACGACGGGATGAAGTGCAGGCGAGGAAGGGCGATACAGTAGACCAGCAGCAACGCCAGCACGACGATAACGTCCTTTGGAAGCAGATACCTGAATACGCTTGGCGAACCGGCCTCAGGGGGCTCTTTTTTACAAGCTCTGTATATGCAGATCACCCCGCAGATAACGATAATTATCGATGCGAGCTTTGGGAATACCGATGGGGAGGAAAGATTTTCGCTTGTCATGCCAAGCGCGAAATAATATCCGAGAACGCCGAATACCGTCGCGATTATTGCAAAGGTAGTCTCTCCTGGCTTTCGATGCTTTTCGGGGACGTAACTGGAGAGATCCTGTACCGTCTCCTTTTCTGTTTCCACTGCTGCCTTGAGATTATTAATTTCCTGACTCTCTTTAGGATTGCTCATGAAGAATCAGCCTCCTTCTCTTTGGGTAATCAGTTTGCTGAAAGGCCGCGTTATCGCGTCTTTAAGCGGCAACGCGGCCTCTCTGGTCAAAACTTATTTCGGTTCTGGAATGTTGAACTCTGCCGGAGACTTCTTCGCGCCGCCGGCGTTGTAGATAAGCCAGCTGGCTGTTGATTCGAAATTCTTTGTGAATTCTTTTGCCTTATCGCCTGTAAGCCCCATTTTGAAGCCGCCTGAATTTTCAACGAACTCTGTAAAGCGAGCTTCTTCATAGGCTTTTGTGAAGGCGTCAGTCAGCTTTGCCACGATATCCGCCGGAGTTCCTTTCTTTACAAACACTCCATAAAACGGCCCCCACGGGAGATACTGCTTATATTCTGGGTATATTTCTGTGATTGCGGGCACATCGGGAAGCTGAGGCACGCGCTCAGTACGCAGCACCGCCAGTCCGCGCAGGCGGCCGGCCTTGATGTATTCGACGGAGGTTGAAAGCGCGAGCGGCATCACGTCAGCGTGTCCGCCCATGACAGCGGTCGCGCCGGGGCCGTCGCCGTCGAACTGAATCATATTGAACTGAATGTCATGGAGATTTTTCATCATTGCTCCCGCGACATAGGGAAGACCTCCGGTACCGGAAGTGCCCATCTTGATTTTGTTGTTCTTTTTCGCCGCCTCGACAAGATCCTTCATAGTCTTGTAAGGAGTATCCGGATTGACGCAGATGACGACCGCACCTTCAACTGGGATGATGATTGGCTCAAAGTCATTGAAGCTAAGCGGAGAAAGTCCCAGAACACGGTATGTGGCGGGATTTTCCGCTGCGTAGAGCAGCGTGTAGCCATCCGCAGGGAGATTCGCCACCATCGTCGTAGCAACAGCGCCCGTCGCGCCAGTCTTGTTTTGCAGAATAATCGTCTTGCCGAGATACTTCTCAGCCAATGGGCTTATGGCGCGCGAAACCCCGTCCATACCGCCGCCGGCACCCCACATGATAATTCCCTGAATGTTCTTTTCAGGATAAGCCGCAAACACCGATGTCGCCATACACGCTACCAACAAAAGAGAAACAACCAACGCACTGAACTTCTTCATAACCTTTGTACCCTCCTTGAATGTATTTGATTACAGCCACAACACAACAGCAGGATAAACATGCATCTCCCGAACTGTGCTGTAAGGCAGAACGCCTTCCAATGTCATTTTCCGTTTTATGGAAAATTAATCCGTCAACAGAAATTATCCATACAATACTTTGAAAGAATATTTTTGTCAAGCTTCCGCTATTCGGTTGCTATTTTCAAAAAACGAGAGAAATATGTTAAAAACCACATAAAGTATATAAAACTTAATTTAATAAATATTATTTCATTTGCAAAATTTTATTGACTTTGTATAGATATAATATCAAAAAGGCAGTTATGTTTATGACATTTATAAATTATAAAGGTTTATAGTTTTGGTTAAATGATCTGCCAATTGATATAAGTATTTTTTTATGCTCTATCGGTTCATTTATTATTAGATTTTATTAATCAGAATTAGCTGCAAACGTCGCCAAAAAGGGCGTTTTTCAGGGAAAATCCGAAATATAGTTTGATAAAATCTATCAATATATACATTTTTTATACTGCGCAAATTGCCCATGCACGCTAATTCAGCTTATCGAATCAAATTGAAGGCAAAAGAAAAACTATTCTATGAATTGGCCGGAGAGAGGCAGCCCACGGATGCGTTGATCCTCGCGGTTCCAACCCGGCATTAAATGCGCGTTGTCTCTTTATCAGTAAACGGCCTGACGCAGCAATCGCGTGGGAACAAAGCGGGGTCGCTTTTTGTATAATGATATATGCTTTAAATATTTTTGA
>JAUNBY010000162.1 GCA_030526935.1 Clostridia bacterium | reverse complement strand
TTATTGACGAAATTTGGAGGGACAATGGCAAAGTTGAATATAGACCTCGAACGGGTTGAGCAGATGGCCGCCAGATTTTGCAGGCGCGAGGAGATCGCGAAGGCTCTTGGATTTGACGTGGCGGCGTTTGAGAAAAAAGACGCTTTGGCGGCCTTTGAAAAGGGGAGAAACACTGCGTGCGTGCTGGTGAGGAATATGCTCCTTGACGCGGCGTCGACGGGCGACAGGCAGGCGATAGTCTTCCTGGCAAGAAACGAGCTTGGATATACGGACGGCCCCTCTGGAGGCGAAGGCGACGCCGCGCCAATGATAATCGACGATGTGAAAGCGCGTGAGCCAAATGGATGAGGTAAGGCTTAATGAGGTCATCGCCCCCGCTTACGCCCCGCTGCACTTCGATATAAAGGCCATGGGACACTCGGAATACTGGCTCAAGGGCGGGCGCGGCAGCGGCAAATCGACGTTTATCGCCATAGAAATCGTCTTGGGACTGCTTCGCGACCCAATGGCCAACGCCATAGTATATAGAAAAGTCGCCAACACGCTGAGGGATTCGGTCTACGCGCAGATCAACTGGGCCATTGACCGCCTGGGGCTGGGCGCGTATTTCAAACGCGGGCTTTCGCCTCTCGAAATCGTCTACGCCCCTACGGGGCAGAGAATCGTATTTCGGGGCGCGGACGATCCCGTGAAGTCCAAATCGATAAAGCTCGAAAGGGGCTTTTTTAAATTCCTCTGGTTCGAGGAGCTGACCGAGTTTCGCGGTATGGACGCGGTTTACGTAATAAAACAGTCCGTCATACGCGGAAGCGACAGGGCATTTACCTTCTATAGCTATAACCCGCCCAGGACGCGCCAGAACTGGACGAACGCCGAGGCGATGCTCGTAAAACCGGACAGGCTCGTTCACCACTCGACCTATCTGGACATGCCCGAAAGCTGGCTGGGCGCGGCGTTTCTCACCGAAGCTCAGACGCTTAAACAGACAAACGAAAGGGCTTACGCTCACGCCTATTTAGGCGAGGTGACCGGAAGCGGCGGGCATGTGTTCGACAACGTCGAGATACGGGAGATTTCCGATGGCGAAATCGCGGTTTTCGATTATTTTCTCAACGGCCTCGACTTCGGATTCGCCGTCGATCCCTGTGCTCTGGTGAGAGCGGCTTACTCAAAGCGCGAAAGGGCGCTTTTTTTAGTTGACGAGTTTTTCGCGGTCAGGGCGTCGAACGACGCGCTCGCCCGCCAATGCGCCAGGGTATGCCCCACGGGCGTAATCGTCTGCGACAGCGCCGATCCAAGAACCATCGCCGAACTTCGCGAAAGGGGCGTATTCTGCGCGGGAGCCAAAAAGGGGTCGGACAGCGTGAGGTTTTTGATAAACTGGCTTCAGGATCTGGCCGCCATAGTCATAGACCCGGTAAGATGTCCCAACGCCGCCAGGGAGTTTGCGCTCTACGAATACGCCGTTGACAAGTACGGCAACTTCATGGCGGATTTTCCCGATAAGGACAATCACGCGATAGACGCGGTGCGCTACGCCGTTTCGGAACTGGCCGAGAACAGGCTGGCTAAAACCGCGCCGGAATTGAGGAGGTATTTATGATAACGAGGGCGGCTAAGTACGTAGATGACGATATGGTTTCGGGCCAGATGCTGTTTTCCTGCGTGAAGGAGCACATGGGCGAGGTGTCGAGGTATGAAAGGCTAAAGAGGTATTACGAGGGAAGGGGGGACGTCAAAAACCGGGTGAGAACGCAGGGGCTTCCCAATAACCGCATATGCCACGGCTTCGCCAGGTTCATTTCGACCATGGCGTCGGGGTATCTGGCGGGGAAGCCCGTAAAATACGAGGCGCGGGGCGCGGGCGCGGTCGTCGAGGATATAATCAGGCACTACGAGGATTGCGACATGCACTCCGTTGACGCGGAACTGGCGAGGCTGGCGAGCGTTTACGGAAAAGCCTGCGAGATAGTCTACGCCGACGAGAGGGCAAGGCCCATGTCCGCGTGCCTTCCCGCCAGCGAATGCTTCGTCGTCTATGACGACGGCATACGCCGCGAACCGCTGTTCGCCGTGCATATCGCCGCGCGGCAAAAAGCAGACGGAAGCGACGATGGGCTTAGGCTGGACGTATATTCCAAAACGCGCATATGCCGTTACGAGGTGGAGAACCTCGACATGATAAAGTACGCCCGCCCCGTCGGGGAGGCGGAGCATTTCTTCGGAAGCGTACCCGTCATAGAATACTGGAACGGCGACGACGAGCGCGGGGACTTCGAGCCGGTCATAGACCTCATCGACGCCTACGATATGCTCCAGTCGGATAGAGTGAACGACAAGGAACAGTTCGTCGACGCGCTTTTGGTGATGACGGGATGCCGGCTCGATATCGACGAGGCCGGGCGCTCGCCGGGGCGGCAGCTTCGCGAGGACAAGTCCATATCCATTCCCGACGGCGCGGATATCAAATGGCTGTACAAGAGCCTGTCCGAAAGCGATACCGAGGTTCTTCGCAGGGCTATAAACGACGACATACACAAAATGAGCATGATACCCGACCTCACGGATCAGAACTTCGCGGGCAATTCGTCGGGCGTGGCGATGAAGTATAAACTGCTGGGATTTGAACAGCTCACGCGCGTGAAGGAGAGGTGGTTTTGCCAGGGGTTGAGGTCGAGGCTCAGGCTCTACGCGGGGTATATGGCGGTCAGAGGCGCCATGCCCGCAGACGTTGAGAAGGTCAACATAGTCTTCTCGCGCGGATTGCCCGTCAATGAACTCGAACAGGCGCAGATAATCGCTCAATTGAGGCAGATTAACGCCATAGCCCTCGATACCGCCGTAGAGCGGGCCAACCCCGGCTGGGACGACGGGCGCGTGGAAAGCGAGGTGGAGAATATACTTACGACGCCGGGGTCTAACGCCGAGATGTTTGAGCAGGTATTGAGGATGAAGGAAACGGCAAGCGGATCTAAAGAATGAAGGGATGATTTGATATGAAGAACACGGATATGTTCCGCGACATTCGCGCGGATGCGGAAAACGGAATTGCCGGAAAGCCGGAATGGGAAATTGACGGCGATGACGCGCTTGTGGTCGAGGAATCAGAAAACGCCGTTAACGCGGGTGAGGGCGTAGATGGCGGCGGCGGCGCGGACGCCGGGAAGAGCGCTAAGTACGTAGATATGGACAGCCTGGGAGGCATTTTGGATGAGAGATTCGCGCGCTGGCGCGGGGAAATCGAGCGGGGAATGACGGGCGAGAAGCTTGACAAGAGGGAGGAGGATATAAAAAGGCGCGAGGCGGAACTCGTCAGGCGCGAACTGATGGCCGACGCCGCGAAGTCGCTCGCCGAAAAGGGCCTGCCCGCGCCGCTTTCTCAGGTCATAGATTACTCGGGGCGCGATAATATGATAAGCAGCATAGAGGCGGTGGAAAAGGCGTTCAGGGACGCCGTGAGGCTCGGCGTGGACGAGAGGATCAGGCGCTCGCGAATGGAGATGTTCAGATCGGGACAACCGGCAAACGCGGAGAACATGTCGGACGAGGAGTATTACCGGATGAGGATAGGCGGGTAGGCGTGGGTGAACGCGGGTAAATGGCATACGCCGCGCCGCTCGCCGCAAAAGGTTCTGGGGGATGCGTGTTTGAATAAAGCGCTCAACGGATAATTCGCTTGACAATAGTATATACTTTGTATATACTGTTGTTGGAGGTGAACCGCTATGATGTACGGCAGGATTCAACGTTGGGGCAACAGTCAGGGCATTCGCCTGCCCAAAGGCGTGTTGAACGCCGCGAACCTGCGCGAAAACGACGAGGTTGAGATATTCGCGGACCCGGGTGAAATTAAGATCCGCAAGGGCAGGCGGTATGAGAGCCTCGACGCTCTGTTCGCCGGATACGCGGGCGACTATTCGCCCGTCGAGTTCGACGCGGGCGCGGACGTGGGGCTGGAGGTGCTTGACTGATGTACCGGCCAAATCAGGGGGACATTGTAATTATGAACTTTTCCCCGCAGGCAGGGCATGAGCAGGCGGACAGGCGTCCCGCTCTCGTCGTGAGCAACGCGGCGTTTCACCGTTATACGCGCATGGCTATCGTCTGCCCAATCACAAACCAGACGAAAGACTATCCCATGCACGTGAAGCTTGACGAGCGCACGAAAACGACGGGGGAAATACTCTGCGAGCACGTTAAAAGCCTCGACCCGGCGGCGCGCGACGCGGCGTTTATTGAAACGCTGCCCGGAGACCTGCTGGCGGAAGTATTGGAGAGAATACGGCTGTCTATTGAATAAACTGATTAAATTTCTATTTTAATACATATGCTGTATTGACAACGCAAGCTGATTGCCGTATAATGTACGCGGGAGGTGAGCGTATGGCGACAACGAGCGTAACGATACGGATGGACGAGAACCTGAAGCGTCAGGCCGAAAGCCTGTTTAACGAGATGGGCATGAACATGACGACGGCTATAACCCTGTTCACCAAGGCGGCGGTGCGCGAGGGACGCATACCCTTTGAAATAAAGGTTGACCCGTTCTACAGCGAAAGGAACACTGCAAGGCTTATCCGCGCGGCGCGCGATATGGACGAGGGGCGCAATTGCGCGCCGCACGAGGCGGCGGAAGAATGAAAAAAATCTGGCACGACGGCGCATGGGCGGATTATCTGTATTGGCAAGCGCAAGATAGAAAAACGCTGAAACGCATCAACCAGCTGCTGGCGGACATCGAACGCAACGGATACGGTGGGCTGGGCAAACCTGAGCCGCTCAAGGGCGAATTGTCCGGCTGGTGGTCAAAGCGGATAGACGACAGCAACCGCATTGTGTACCGCGTCCGGGACGGGGCGATGGAAATCATACAATGCGGCGGGCATTACGGGGATAACTGAAGGTAAAAGCGCGAGAAATCGCGCTATTTTTCTTGAAAAGGGGATGGCTGTAAGTGAACTGTTAGCCCCTGGTACTGTTGCAAGAAAGCTGCTTGACAGGGGTTATGCGGCACGCTATACTGTACGTGGAAGGGAGGCTGGCGCATGACGAATACGACGATAAACAATTTTCGCAAGAATGTAATCGGCTATGTCAATCAGGCCATCACCTATAACATCCCCGTAAATATCGCTACCGACGCGGGAAACGCCGTGGTTATCAGCGAGGAGGAATACAACGGGATGCTTGCGACGCTGGAATTGATGCGCGAACCGGGGCTTGTGGAAAGTATTTTGGAAGCGAGCAACGCGCAGGACAGCGAGTTCACGCAAATGAGCGATATGGAGTGGGAATGATGTGGAAAGTGGAATTTCATCGATCCGCGGTGAAAGACCTTGCGTTGCTCAAACAGGCAGGATTGGCGGGCAAAGCGAGGACGCTTGCGAAAATTCTGGAGCATGACCCATTCCAAACGCCGCCGTTTTATGAGAAGCTATCCGGGGATTTGTACGGAAAGTATTCTCGCCGGATCAACATACAACATCGCATGGTTTACGAGGTGAATGAAGCGACAAGGACTGTGCGCGTATTGAGGATGTGGTCGCATTACGGGGATAACTGAAGGTAAAAGCGCGAGAAATCGCGCTCTTTTTCTTGAAAGGGGATGGCTGGCAGCGAGATATTATTGTCAGCTGTTTTGGGGCTATGCGTTTTGGATGCGCTGTTTGAGCGCGTCTTGCAGGATTTGCGAAAAATTCAGTCCCTTTTCAAGTGCGGCGTTGTTCAGCCATTCGGGAATCGACAGCGTCTTTTTGACAGAACGTTCAAAATGAGCTTTGGCGTAAGATGGCACGTCAACGCTGACGAGGTTGACAAAGGCGTCTGAAGCGTCGTCTAATTCCAGTTCTTCGACTACGAGGCGAGGATCGACGCCAGACAGGGCGCTTGGCGTGGGCGCGGGTTTTCCTTCCTGGGCAAGCGTATGGAGATATCCCGCCAGACAGTCGACGGCCATCGCCATGGCTTCCTCAAGCGTTTCGCCGCAGGTGGCTAATCCGTCAAGATCGGGAAATATCACCGAATACGCGCTTTGTTCCCGTATGAAACAGGCGGGGTATATTGATAACATGAGTTTTGCCTCCTTGATGGTCTGCTGGCAGGAGGCTATTTCAGCCCCGCTTGCCTGCGTATGGAATTAATGGTTCCCTTGGGCAACTGCTTCCCCCTATGAAAGGGACTGGTTACTTTTCCGGGCTTTGTCGGGTGCGTGTATTGTCGATGAGAGCCTTTTTGAGATTCAAAACGCCATCCATCGGCCAGCACTTCCCTCTCAATATCCTGTGATGTCGGGGGCATCGTCATTCCTCCTTATGAATAGATTTTACACCCGAATACGTATTTTGTCAATACGTATTCCATTGTGTGGAAATTTTTTTACGGGAGGGGTATGTCTATAAAGGCACTCCATGACGGGGTGTCTTTATTTATGCGCATCAGTCATGGGCGAGGGGCTTTAGGCACAGGGAGCGCGATACAAAAATGGATAGCGTGTAGCGCTAAACGAACAACATTGCACAACAATAAATCCGTAGGGGCGTCGCATTGCGCGCCCGGAACTTTTGTGCGGCGCGGTTATCAAACGGGCTACTTCGTTCCCCCGGAACCACCGCGCGGCGTGGTTTACTAAACGGGTTGCGCCGTTCCCCGCATGTGCCGCCCTCTGGTATAACCGGGAGCGCAATGCGCTCCCCTACGCCAGCCGTGTAAATAAATGCGGGTTGTTTGTCGCGCTAAACGAACGACCTTATACAACAACGAATCCGTAGGGGCGTCATGCCCTCTCCTATGGAGAGGGTGGCAGGGCGAAGCCCTGACGGGTGAGGTTGGCGCGCCCGGAACCACCGCGCGGCGTTGTTTATTAAACGGGCTGCGCCGCCCAAACGGGATCACTGGCGCATAGCGCCATTATCCATAGATACATATATGAAAGGA
>JAUNBY010000161.1 GCA_030526935.1 Clostridia bacterium | reverse complement strand
GAAGGATTTCTGGAGCTGATACCCGGATTCGAACCGGGGACCTCATCCTTACCAAGGATGCGCTCTACCGACTGAGCTATATCAGCGTATCGCTCTCAAGGCGCAAGTGAAATGATACACCAATTTAGCTCAAAAAGCAATAGGTTGATGGTAATTATTACTTGTATTTATCGAAAAATAGATGTTAAAACCTATTCGTATAATTCCAAATGCTGCAGATTCACCTCGAATTCTCCTATTTTTTCCATCAGCAGCCCGCAAAATTCATCAAGATTTTCCGCGCGTGATTCCGGCGTTTGTCCCAGGTATTCCTTTATTGCCGTTATAAGCCCGGTCGCGGATTTGTTTATATCCTGTATCTGACCAAGTTTATCGTCGAGCGCCATTCTGTATATGTCTATTCTCGCACCCATGCCCGAACGAGTAGCCGGATATGATTCGACCGATTGCGCAATGAAGTCTGCGAGGGTTTCGCAGGCTTTTATGAGATCGGGGTTTTCGTTTTGCCTTGCCGCCTCGTTTAGATGCTCGCACGCCTCTTTTACTGAAGACCGGTTCCTTCTCGAAACACATGGCATCGCCACCTCCATGCCCTCGGCGTTCAGCTGCTTGACTATATCGTTTACGAGGTCGGGGCGCGTTTTGATGATCGAGCGATATTTGTTCTGGTACCTGAGCATGAGGCTGTGGTCGCCGTTCGACATTTGCTTGAGACAGCTGCGCACTGACTGCCCCTTTGCTGTGGCGATGAGTACGTTTCTGATAAGCCCAACGACTTCGTCCTGCGTGAATGGTACAAATCTTGCGGGTCGGGCTTCATCGCCAAGGCGTTTTTGAACCTGCGCGTAGTAATAATTGCGTATGGAATTGGGCCGGCGTCCGGTTTTCATCGCTACGTGTTCAAACACGGACTTAAGTGGAAGTCCCTGCTGCTGAGCCTCGTCGGCTGTTTCCCACAGCATGTCGGCCTCTGTTGGCGACCAGCCGCCGCGCCTTAAACGCATAGTCGTTTGCTCCATTATATCCCCTCCTGAAATTATCCTTATGATACAGATTATGCACCGGGAGGCTTCACAATATACTATTCCAGAAATTTTTCAAGATAAAATCAATATACCTGTATTTTAATAAAACATTTATACAAATGAAGTGGAAGAATACGCGGTTACAAGATTAAACTAATGCTTTATTGAAAGGGGATGATAGCTTGTCCGCAAAGTTCATTTTTGTCACCGGCGGAGTTACGTCGTCGCTTGGCAAGGGCATAACGGCCGCCTCGCTGGGACGGCTGTTAAAGGCCAGAGGATACTCAGTCGCCATACAGAAATTCGACCCGTATCTCAACGTAGATCCCGGAACTATGAACCCTTACCAGCACGGCGAGGTCTTCGTAACCGAGGACGGCGCGGAAACAGACCTCGACCTTGGACACTATGAACGATTCGTCGACGAGAACCTGACTCATTTCAGTTCCGTCACATCGGGACAGGTCTACTTCTCCGTAATAAAGCGCGAGCGCGCGGGGGGCTATGCCGGCGGCACTGTGCAGATAATACCGCACATTACAAACGAAATCAAGTCAAAGCTCTGGGATGTCGCAAAGGGCAAGGACGTCGTGATAACCGAAATCGGCGGCACCGTCGGCGACATAGAAGGTCAGCCTTTTATAGAAGCCATAAGGCAGTTTCAGTGGGAGATTCCCGCCGAGGACAGGCTGTTTATACACGTGACGCTCATACCGTATCTCAAAAGCAGTCAGGAGCTTAAAACCAAGCCAACGCAGCACTCTGTAAAGGAATTGCAGGGCATGGGAATACAGCCGGGTATGCTCGTGTGCCGCAGCGATTATCCCATACCGCAGGATTTGAGAAAAAAACTCGCGCTTTTCTGCAACGTGCCGATGAAATACATCATACAGAATCTCGACGCGAAGTCGCTTTATCAGGTGCCACTCATGCTCGAAAGGGAGCAGTTCGCCGATAAGGTGCTTCAGGCGCTCGGCCTCGAAAAGCGCGAAAGCGACCTTTCGGACTGGATTGACCTCGTAGACAGGTTCGAACATCCCGAAAAAGAGGTCACTATAGCCATCGTCGGAAAGTATATACAGCTTCACGACGCATATCTGTCCGTCGTGGAGGCGCTCCAGCACGGAGGGATAGACAACCGCGCCCGCGTAAGGATTAAATGGGTGCTCGCGGACGATCTCACGGGAGAAGGCGCGGACGTCGAGGGACAACTGGGCGACGTTCAGGGAATACTCGTTCCTGGCGGCTTTGGAAATCGTGGAGTTGAGGGGAAACTCGTGGCGGTAGAATATGCCCGTAAAAACGGCATACCGTTCTTTGGCATCTGCCTTGGAATGCATATGGCGGTTATAGAGTTCGCGCGGCATGTGCTGGGGCTTACGCACGCCAACTCCGCCGAATTCGATCCGGACAGCCCGGATAAGGTTATATGCATAATGAACGACCAGATAGGGCTTGAACAGACCGGCGGCACCATGCGCCTTGGCGGATACAAATGCCGCCTCGTCGAGGGAAGTCTCAGTTCGTTTGCTTACGAAGCCGATGAAATAGTCGAAAGGCACAGGCATCGCTACGAGTTCAACAACGACTACATAGAGTTATTCGAGAAAAACGGAATGCGCGTCGCGGGCGTGAATCCCGAGAAGAACCTCGTCGAGATAGTTGAATTAAAAGAACACCCGTGGTTTGTCGCGGTGCAGTTCCATCCCGAATTTAAATCCCGACCCAACAGGCCGCATCCGCTGTTCGCGGGATTTGTCAGGGCGGCGCTAAAATACTCGGACAGGGAGGCGGCGTTAGAATGGAAAAGATAATCGTCCTGGATTTCGGGGGGCAATATAATCAGCTCATCGCCCGGCGCGTACGCGAGATGGGCGTATACTGCGAAATTCTGCGCTACGACGCACCGGTCGAAAGCTGGGTTGACGCGGAATTGAGGGGCATAATACTGACCGGAGGACCGAACAGCGTCTACGACCAGGGCGCGCCGGGGCTTGATGTGAACATCGCGCGTTTTGGGGTTCCGGTTTTGGGAATATGCTACGGAATGCAACTGATTAACCGTCTGATGGGCGGAAGCGTGAAACACGCGCGTATCAGCGAATACGGACATACGAGCCTTAAGACGAAAGGCGGAGCGCTCTTTGAGGGGATAGAGGCGGAAACGGTCGTGTTCATGAACCACACGGACTTTATCGACGCCGCGCCCGAGGGCTTCTCCATAGACGCCGTGACGGACAATTGCCCCGTCGCCGCGTTTTCGAATGAAAAAAATATGCTTTACGGCGTACAGTTTCATCCCGAGGTCAGGCATACCGTCGAGGGCGAAAAGATGCTTCGCAATTTCGTATTCGGCGTATGCCGCTGCGCGGGGAACTACCGGGCGCGGGATCAGATACAAAGCATGCTCGATGAGATACGCCGGCAGGTGAAGGACGGTCGCGTGGTCGCGGGGCTTTCCGGCGGCGTCGATTCATCGGTCGCCTGCGTTTTGGCCGACAGGGCGCTTAAAAAGGGACAGTTAAAGTGTGTGTTCGTCGATCACGGTCTTTTGAGGAACGATGAAGCGCGTCAGGTTATGAATACCTACCGCGATAATCTGGGGTTGGACATAGTGCATATAGACGCGTCGGAAAGGTTTCTGGAGGCTCTGAAGGGCGTCGTGGATCCCGAGAGGAAGAGGAAGATCATAGGCGAACTGTTCGTTCGGGTATTTGAGGAAGAAGCCCGAAAGATCGACGCGCAGTACCTCTTGCAAGGCACAATATACCCCGACCGCATAGAAAGCGGCATGGGCGGCTCCGCGACGATAAAGAGCCATCACAACGTGGGAGGGCTGCCCAAAGACAGCCTGTTTGACGCGGAGCATATCGTCGAGCCGCTCAAGAGCCTTTTCAAGGACGAAGTGCGAATAATAGGACAGGCTCTGGGGATTCCCCGCGACATGGTATGGCGCCAACCTTTTCCAGGCCCTGGACTCGCCGTAAGATGCATAGGCGAATTGACGCGCGAACGGCTTGACATGCTCAGAAATTGCGATAAGATATTCCGCGAAGAACTTCAAAAATCCAGTCTCTACGAGAATATATGGCAGTCATTCGCGGTGATGACAAACGTCAAAACCGTGGGCGTAATGGGAGACGGGCGTACATATACCAATTGCGTCGCCCTCCGCGCCGTCGAATCCGACGACGCTATGACCGTCGAAGCCAGCGAAATACCTTACCCCGTCCTTAAATCAGCCTGCGCGAGGATCATAGCCGAGGTTCCGGGGGTTAACCGGGTAGTATACGATATCACCTCGAAACCTCCGGGGACGATTGAGTGGGAATGAGGGTAAGGAACGCTAAAACGCCGCGGGATAAGGTTTTTCCGCTCTTAAACCCAGCCTTAGCAACGGGCGACACTTTCACGAGATTCCATTTATTCATACGATAACGAGCTGACTGGTTCATTATGTTTCAGTCAGCTCGTTTTATCCGGGATAATTCTTAAGGATATGAGGACTATATGGCGTATCCATGAGTGTCTCGCGTTTGTCGTCCGGCACGGTTTGTTATATTTAGTAGTTGACAATTGATAGTAAATAGTGGATAATTATGGCACGGAGGATGGGCGATGTGCAGCCTTCCTACGATAGCATTTATAAGGACTGCCAAGAACTGATAAAGCTCCTGACGCATCGGGCAATACCGCACCCAGACGGGAAAGGCGCTGCGCGCCAACCCTGAAACGGCGAGACGCTATCGCTCCAAATGGTTGTCTATGATGTACCGGAGGTTCAAGCTCTCCAAGACGCTCTTGCGGGATGACGGGGTTATATTCATTTTGATTAATGATCATGATGAAATGAATATACGCTTCGGGTACAGGCGAAGCGGATTACGAAGTAGCGACGGATTGTAGAATCCTGACAACCTCTGGCAATAGACGTATTTTCTGTAGCAGGAATTAACACGGGAGGAATTACAACATGGCAAAATCAAATGACACGCCAATACATGATATTCTCAAAAACATAGATAATGGGACGACACAACTGCCCGATTTTCAACGAGGATGGGTTTGGGATGATGAGCGCATACGCAGACTGATTGCGAGTATTACCTGTTCTTACCCAATCGGCGCGGTTATGTTCCTGGAATACGGTGGCGATGGTATCCGTTTCAAATCTCGTACATTTACAAATGTAACAGCTAATGGTATAATCCCCAAAGACCTGGTGCTCGATGGACAGCAGCGCCTAACCAGCGTTTACTGCGCCATGTACAGCAGAAGGCCTGTCCCTACGCAAACGGTGAAAAAAGAGAATATTGAACGCTTTTACTATCTCGACATCGTCAAATGCCTCGATCCCAACACCGATCGCGTTGACGGCATTATCTCCGTTCCTTCGGACAAAAAGCTAAAGGAAGATTTTGGACGTGCCGTTGTGACGGATGTAAGCACACGTCAAGGTGAGTTCGAGAAGCATCTATTCCCGTTGCATATTGTATTTGATTCTATTGCTTTAGACGAGTGGAAAGATGAGTATCGTGATTTCCATAGTAATCCTGAAATCAGCAGACGCCTCAGGGAGTTCACGGCGAAGGTTCTGAATCCAATTATACTTTATACATTGCCGGTTATACAGCTTGATAAAGAAACACCGAAAGAAGCGGTTTGTCAGGTTTTCGAAAACGTTAACACAGGCGGCGTAGCGCTTACGGTATTTGAATTAGTTACGGCGAGCTTCGCTACGGAGGATTTCGTTTTACGTGATGATTGGGATTTGCGTTTTGATAAGCTAAAACAAGCTGACGGGACATTCGAGCTTCTCTCGGTCGTCTCCGCCTCAGACTTTCTTGTATCGATGACGCTACTGGCACAAGTAAAGAACAATCGCACTTTGTCATGTAAACGTAAAGATGTATTATCTCTATCGTTGATGGATTATAAAGTATATGCGGATATGCTGACGGATGGCTATATTAAGACTGCACGTTTTCTTGTTCAGGAGAGTATCCTTTCTCCTCGTGACTTGCCTTACACCACACAACTCATTCCGTTAGCTGTGCTTATGACCGTGCTTGGCGACAGAACAAACGATGGTATCGTCAAAGAAAAGCTTTCAGTTTGGTATTGGTGTGGGGTATTCGGAGAAATGTATGGAGCAGCAAATGAAACGCGTTATGCCAACGATATTTCAGGAGTTTTAGCTTGGATTGCAGGTGGTGAGGAACCTGATACGGTTCGGCGCGCCTTTTTTCAGCCAACCCGTCTGCTCACGCTCCAAACCAGAAATGGCGCGGCCTATAAAGGTATTATGGCGCTCATACTACATAATGGCGCGTGTGATTTTATAAGCGGTGACAAAATGGATTTCACAAACTTCGTCGCCGACTATGTAGATATTCACCATGTCTTTCCTCAAAACTACTGTGAACGTAAAGGATATGAAAAGAGCAAGTGGAACAGCATTGTCAATAAAACTCCGATTGCGTATCGCACTAACCGCAAACTGGGTGGCGACGCTCCGAGTAAATATCTAAAAGCGATAGAGAATACCAATGTATCTGCAACAGCGCTGAATGCGAATATCGCTTCGCACGGTATCGACGTTAAAGCTCTGCGTGAGGATGATTTTTATGCGTTCTTCGCATTTCGTGCAAAGACTATCCTTGATTTGATCGGTAAGGCAATGGGCAAGAGTATAAACAATTTGAACAGCACCGAAGTCGTGGAAGCATTTGGAATGCCATTGGATTAAGCGATATTGTTCTTTATGTTCGTGAAACAAGTTGGCAAAGAACAGGCTTATGCAGATGAGGGTGATGAGAATGAACAAGAACAGCGCCTATAACAGGATCTCATACAGTGTATGCTTCTGTTTCCATTAGACTCCGAATAGTGCAAGCCCACAGCCTGGG
>JAUNBY010000160.1:3902-6971 GCA_030526935.1 Clostridia bacterium | reverse complement strand
GTCGCAGATAATCCGGTATTTGTATATACCCACTAATCTTTACAAGCATTTTGCGTCATATGCCATATCTCATGGTATAATATGTGCAGAGATCCGCAAGGCGGGTCGCGGCATGGCGGGCGTTGCCTTCTATCGTCCGCAAAGGTATAATCCAAAAGGAGATGTCCTCGTTATGTGTGAAAGGTTGTCAAACCAGGTCGTCATCATCACCGGCGCGGCGCAGGGGCTTGGGGAAGCGCTCGCAAAGAGGTTGGACAAGGAGGGGGCGTCGGTTCTCGTCGCCGATATGGATTTTGAGGCGGCCAAGCGCGTTTCATCCTCCCTTCGCGACTCCGTTGCCGTAAAAGTCAACGTCTGCGATCCGGACGATTGCGACAATATGGCAAAAGCCGCGTTCGATAAATGGGGGCGGATAGACAAGGTCGTCGCCAACGCCGGCATCGTAATTTCAGGACCCATCGAGACTCTGACCTACAAGCAGTTCTCAAAGGTCGTCGACGTAAACCTCAACGGCTACTTCAACACCTGCAAGGCCGTGGTTCCCTATTTCAGAAAGCAGGGGAAGGGCGTCATCGTCCAGATCAATTCAAAGTCGGGAAAGAAAGGTTCGAGCAAGAACAGCGCTTACGCGGCCAGTAAATTCGGCGGGGTTGGACTTACGCAGTCGCTTGCCCTCGAACTCGCCGAAGAGAATATACGCGTCAATTCCATTTGTCCGGGAAACCTTCTTGATTCACCCTTATGGGTCAATTCTCTCTACGAGCAGTACGCCCGCAATCAAGGGACAACTAAGGAGAAGATCAGGGAAAGCTACATCAACAAGGTTCCGATGAAGCGCGGTTGCCAGTATGATGACGTGGCAAACCTGATGGTATTCCTGCTTTCCGACGAATCATCCTACATGACCGGACAGGCGCTCAACGTAACCGGAGGACAGCAACTCATATAACGAAAGCGAACAACAATTTGGAGGTAAGGCATATGAAAACCACAGCCGTAAGACTATATGGCGTAAACGACCTTCGCATGGAATCCTTTGAGCTTCCCGCGATAAAGGACGATGAAATATTGGTACAGGTAGTGTCCGACTCGATTTGCATGTCTACATATAAAGCTGCCATGCAAGGCTCCAATCACAAAAGGGTGCCCGCCGACATAGCTACCAACCCCGTTATGGTAGGACACGAGTTCTGCGGAGTTATACTTGAGGTCGGAAAAAAGTGGGCCGATCAGTTCAAGCCCGGCGAAAAGTTCGGCATTCAGCCCGCGATGAACGGGGCGATCGCCACCCCCGGCTATGCCTTCCCCTATATGGGAGGCGATACGGTATACGCCATAATCGACCCCGAAGTCATGGAAACCAACAGCCTTCTTAAATACAACGCGGAGAGCTTCTTTTACGGCTCCACCGCCGAACCGCTCAGCTGCATAATAGGCACTTTCCACGCAATGTATCATCTGCGCCCGGGCGAGTATGTACACGATATGGGTATCGTCGAGGGCGGCAATATGGCGATATTAGCCGGAGCGGGACCCATGGGATTCGGAGCCATAGATTACGCTATACACTGCGACAGAAAGCCCGGCCTTCTCGTCGTTACGGACATAGACCAGGCGAGGCTGGATCGCGCCCAGAGCATCTATACCGTCGAGGACGCAAAGGCTCACGGCGTGAAGCTTGTATATATGAACACCAAGATCGATGATCCGGTCGCGGCGCTTATGGAAGTAACGGGCGGCAAGGGATACGACGACGTTCTGGTGTTCGCGCCGGTGCCGTCGGTCATCGAGCAAGGCGACAAAATTTTGGCGCGCAACGGCTGCCTGAACTTCTTCGCAGGCCCTACGAATACGAACCTTTCGGCGATGCTAAATTTCTACAACGTACACTACAATATGACCCACATCGTCGGCACCTCCGGCGGCAATACCGACGACATGAACGAAGCGCTTGAAATGATCGCGGCGGGCAAACTTAACCCCGCGGGTATGATTACGCACGTAGGCGGACTCGACGCCGTTATAGACACGACTCTCAACCTGCCCAAGATCCCCGGAGGCAAGAAGCTCATCTACCCCGGAATCAAAATGCCGCTTACGGCGATAGATGACTTCGAGGAAAAGGGTAAGGAGAATCCCGTATTTAAAAAGCTCGCCGAGATATGCAAGGCTCACAACGGCCTGTGGTCGGGAGAAGCCGAGAAGTATCTTCTTGAAAACGCGGAGCCTATACAATAAGACATTGAATATTATATAGATAAAGGGGTTGTCTCAGTTTTTTGAGACGACCCTTTATAATCGGATCATTTTGTTTAATCGTTCTCTCTTGCGTCTACCCGCAGACTACATATCCCACGTGCGGTATTCCTCGATTTGCTCAACCGCCTGCGCTATGAGGGCGTCGACGTCGAGCGACGCTTCGGCTTTTGCTATGAGAGCCGGCTTGGGCTTGGTGGAAGGGTGGCGCGGGGTGAAGACGGTGCAGCAATCCTCGTATGGGAGTATGCTCGTCTCGTAGGTGCCGATGTTTACGGCAAGTTGCGTAATTTCGAGCTTGTCAAGCCCTATTAGCGGACGGAATACGGGCATCGACACCACCTCGTCCGTGCAGACCAGACCCTCCATGGTCTGGCTCGCTACCTGGCCAAGGCTTTCGCCCGTTATGAGAGCCTGACAGCCGTATTTGCGCGCGACTATTTCGCTAACCCGCATCATGAAGCGGCGGGTAATTATAGTGCCATATTCCTCGGGGCATTTTTCGTGTATCGCCATTTGTATCTGAGTGAAGGGTACTACGTGTACCGCCATGCCGCTCGCGTATTCGCCCAGAATCTTTGCCAGCGTAAATACCTTTTCCTTGGCGCGTTCGCTGGTATAGGGATGCGAGAAAAAGTGTATGGCCTGTGCCTGTACGCCGCGCTTCATTATCTGATAGCCCGCGACGGGGCTGTCTATGCCGCCGGACAAAAGAAGCATTGCCTTTCCGCCCGTGCCTCGCGGCATACCGCCTACCGCCGGTATCTCCTTTACGCATATATAGGCGTTGTCCCGAATCTCGACCATAACGCG
>JAUNBY010000160.1:0-3802 GCA_030526935.1 Clostridia bacterium | reverse complement strand
CCGAATACGCGGCTTGTGCGCCTCACGCACTCGTCTATGTCGGCGCCGGATACGTAAATCCTCGAATCGCTCATCCATGTATGTCCCCCGATTGGGGAGACGGCATATTTGATGTTATCGACCAGCTTGCGTAAAAAGTATGGCCTGTTAAGCCCCTTGAGGTGAACCTCGCCGAATCTGATAAGGCACACGTCGCGCATCGTCATTACCTCCGGTGAAATCTCTTTAATAATTCATATTGGGACGCGACGCAGTCCGCCGCGTAGTCTATCTCCCCGGCGGTAGTATACTGGCAAAGGCTGAACCTTACGGCGCACTGCGCCATATTTGGGTCTAGCCCCAACGCCAGCAAAACCGGGCTTATTTTGCGTTTTTTTGACGAGCAGGCGGAGCCTGTCGACACGTAAACCCCAAGACCCTCGAGGGCGTGGAGCATGACCTCGCCTCGAACGCCCGGAAAGCTGACATTTAGTATATGCCTCGCCGCGCTTGCGGGATCAGGTCCGTTTATTACCATTTCCGGAACGGCCTTTAACAGCTTTTCTATCAGCCTGTCCTTCATCGCGCGTATGCCGTCCGACTTCATATCGGCTATCGCGGCGCACAGACCGGCAATGCCGGGCGTGTTTTCGGTGCCTGAGCGCAGGTTGTTCTCCTGTCCCCCACCGTGAATAATAGGCTTTAAGCGTACGCCGGCTCTCGTCCACAATGCCCCGATTCCCTTGGGGCCGTTGAGTTTGTGTCCCGACAGCGTGTACATATCGACCATATTCGCGTCGAAGTCTTCGCGCAAAAAACCCTGTACGCCGTCCACGTGTATGAGCGCTTCAGGGCTTGACTTTCTGACGAGCGCGCAAAGACGCGCGATGTCCGCAATGGAACCGACCTCGTTATTGACCTGCATGCAACTGACAAGGCCGACATCGCCATCGAGAAATCCCTCGAGAACATCCCATACCGGTTGACCTGCTCTGTCGACCGGGTATACGATGACCTCACAGCCCTGCCCCTTAAGATATTCACCCGCCGCGAGAACCGACGGATGCTCGACGGCGGACAGCAGTATGCGCTTTTTTCCGTACATCGCTCCTGTCGAACCTATTATAGCGAGGTTATTGGCCTCGGTTCCGCCCGAGGTGAATATAACCGATCCCGACGAAACATGAATGGCGTTTTTTATCGCTTCGCGGCAGCGGTCGAGGGACTTATCGGCTTTAAGCGCCTCGGCGTAAAGAGAGGAGGGGTTAAAATACCCTCCCCGCATACACTCGTCCATGGCCTCTATGACACCCTCGCCGGGGCGCGTCGTGGCGCTGTTGTCGAGATAGGCTATCATTTTTGCCAAACTCCCATTCCCATGTAATTAGGCTTTCTCGTCAACTCAGCCATTTCATCCGACAGCTCGAGCACGATTATATGCTTGGTTCCGTTTTTAGTAAAATAGTAAAAATACAGCTTGCTTTCGCGGTTCAAAAACCAGTTGTGCCTTTTGACCTCGGGCATGGTTATATAGCGCTGGAACGACGGCGATGTCACCTCGCCCGCGGCTTCTATGTCCTTCATGTTTACGCTGGTCAGGTATTTGCGCTTTTGATTGTTGAGCACCTTGCTTACGTCCAGGTCGCCGTTTGTGAACGTGTATTCATACTCGGTCTTGAGCGTGTCCTTATTGCGCCAGAGAAAGAACGCGACCGCGCCAAACGCCAGAGTGATTATAAGCGAGCCTATGTCAAACGAACCGCTCGTTATAATACCAAGCAGGTTTTGAAGGCCAATCAGCGCAAGAACTGCGCTGAAAACTATCGTTATCCAGCAAAGCACGTAAACGAAGCTGTAAAGCCCGCTCTTTCGACGAACCACGACTTCTTCCCTAAAGTTATCCATCATAATAAACTGCCTCCAACCCGAACAATCGACATTTAACTATAATTATACTACATTCGAGTGAACGCAGTTGGTCGATTGTGAAAAAATTACGCTATTACCGGCGGTTTTTGAAGGCTGTCATCTTCCCAAAAGCGCCATGATCTCCGACACGTCGGGCATTACCTTAAGCGCGCCCTTTCTAGTTGTCACTATGGCGGCGGCGGCGTTGGCAAATCTCAGCGCGTCGGCTGTGTTTTCCGGCGTGAAGCCCTCAGGACCATATTTGAGAAGCGCGTCTATCATGCATGCGCAAAACGTGTCTCCCGCGCCCGTGGTTTCTATGGTATTGACAGAAAAGCCCGACTGCTCGACAATAAAATCCCGGGCGTAGGCGCGGCTTCCTTCGCGTCCCATCGATACGAGTATGAGAGGTATGTCGAACCTGCTCCTTATGGCTTCGACTCCTGATGTATAGTCCTCAAGACCCGTAAGCCACTGTATCTCGTTGTCGGAGATCTTCAGCATATCGCAGTGGGCAAGTCCGTATTCGACCATTTTCTTCGCGTGATCGAGGCTGTCCCACAAAGGCGGGCGCAGGTTGGGATCGAAAGAACGCAGGCAGCCGCTTTTCTCGGCTATTTCTATCGCCGCGCGGGTGGCCTCGGCAACGCCTTCATGCGTCATGGACAGGGTTCCAAAGTGGAAGACCCTCGCGTCGGATATAGCTTCGCGCGAAACCTCGCGGGCGGTCAGATTCATGTCCGCGCCGGGATTTCTATAGAAGGAAAAATCCCTGTCGCCGTCTGGAAGCGTGTGAACGAGTGCGAGCGTGGTATGCACCGCCTCGTCAAACGACAGATACCTGTTATCGACGCCCGATTGGGCTATCGTTTCGGCAAGCATGTGTCCAAAGAAGTCGTTTCCAACCTTGCCAATAAAGGCCGTTTTTCTTCCCAGTTTCGAAAGCATCGCCATAACGTTGCACGGCGCGCCCCCGGGATTGGCCTCGAACATGAAATTGCCCTGCTGACTCAAACCTCCCTGCGTAAAGTCAATCAGCAACTCGCCAAGCGCTATAACGTCGTATTTAGACATCGCCTTTCCCTCTTTTCATTTGCATTCGCCATATATTAAGTATACCATGCCATTCATAATAACGCAATTAAAAATTATACGACTCAGTCTGTGCTCATTCGATTTGGCAATGCTCCACAGGTATACAAAACCGCCTCGCGACTGCTCGGCGGCTGATCGTAAACAAGGAATGGTCTCCCCTGCCCTTTCTATATTCCTCTGATGTACCGCGTCGCTTCATAGGCGGCTGTGGCTCCGTCGGAGGCGGCGGTTATTACCTGCCTCAGCGATTTTGTTCGTATATCCCCGGCAGCGAACACTCCTTCAACGGAGGTCTTAGTATCCTCTCCGGCCTCGATATAGCCGCCGACCGTTTTTATCTGCCCTTCGTAAAGCTCGCTTACGGGCTGCGTACCTATGGCGACAAAGCATCCGGCGCAATCGACGCTCGTTATTTCCCCCGTTCTGGTTGACGACACGAGAAGCTCCAAGCCGTCGTTTGAGCCTTTGACCTCGCTTACCACGCTGTCCCACATGAACGAGACCTTTTCGTCGTTCATCACGCGCCTTATAGAAGCCTCGTCCGCCCTCAGAGTGTCGCGTCTGTGTATAAGCGTAACCGTTGAATACGCGGAAAGGTATTCGGCGTCCTCTATGGCGGTTGCTCCACCGCCCACAACGCAGACGTGCCTGCCCCTGTACAAAGCTCCGTCGCAGGTCGCGCAGTAGCTTATTCCGCGCCCGACGAAATTATCCTCGCCCGCGACGCCAAGCTTGCGGCGCTTTGCTCCGGAGGCGATGACTATGGCCTTCGCCTCATATTCGCCTTTGCGCGTGACGAGGACTTTTTTATTCAAGTCCG
>JAUNBY010000159.1:230-6972 GCA_030526935.1 Clostridia bacterium | reverse complement strand
GACGCCCGAGCCGGAGGCTACTCCAGAACCCGGTGCGTCTCTGGAACCGGAGGTCACTCCCGAACCTGAGATGACGCCAGAACCGGAGGCTACCCCTGAGCCAGTTTCGACGCCGGAACCCGAGACTACCGCTGAACCCGAAACTACGCCGGAAGCGGAAATATCTCCGCAACCCGTTTTCACACCGACGCCCGAACACGTCGACGTAATACTGATCGAGGGGGAGCCAAAGAACGTCAAACTCGACCGGAATAAGCTCACGCTGAGGGTCGGCAAGTCAAAGAAACTTAAGGCGACGGTGAAGCCCCAAAAGGCCGGGAACAAGACCTTAACGTGGACGTCGAGCGACGAGGCGATAGCGACGGTAAACGGGAAGGGAAAGGTCATCGCCGTATCGCCCGGCACGGCTGTGATAACCTGCGAAACCGTCAACGGGATCACGGCTTCCTGCGAAGTGACGGTAAAAGCGCCAAAACGGAATCAGGAAAAAAGTATTCCCCGTTGGATGCATTCTTAGCGAAAACACAACAGTTTCAAAGCAGGATTGTGATATTATAGAAGAAAAAGCTTTGGAGATAATTGTGACGAAAACGCAGACTGAAATCCAGCTGGAAAAGCTCGAAATAAGCAATGAAGTGATAAAGGCCATGAGGCACATGGGCTTTGAGACGCTCACGCCCATTCAGGAAAAGTGCATCCCATATATGATGCAGGGAACGGACGTCATAGCCGTAGCTCCGACGGGAACGGGGAAGACCATCGCCTACGGCATACCGCTTCTTGAATACGTCAATCTGAACGATGACAGGGTTCAGGAAGTTATACTCGCGCCAACCCGCGAACTGGCTCAGCAGATAGCGGCGGAGATCAAGCTGCTCGCCAAGTACATACCCGCGATTCGCATGGCCATAATCTACGGCGGGCAGCCCATAGCCCGCCAGATAAGCGCGCTGAAAAGGCGCCCCCAGATACTCATAGCCACCCCGGGACGCCTTCTCGACCATATGGGCAGGGGCAATATAAACCTCTCAAACGTACACACGCTGGTGCTTGACGAGGCCGATGAAATGCTCAAGATGGGCTTCGTGGCGGACGTAAGCCGCATCATAGAGGCTACGAATTCCTCGCGAGAGCTTGTCATGTTCAGCGCCACGACCAATCAGGACGTAATGACCATGTCCTGGAAATACCAGCATAGTCCCGTCGAGGTCTCCGTAGAGGCCGTGGGCGAGTCAAAGCCGGATATAAAGCAGTATATAATCGCCTCGGGACACGGCAATAAATTCGACCACCTGATGTACCTGCTGGATTCGAATCAATACTCCAAGAGCATGGTTTTCTGCAACACCAAGTTCATGACGGATAACCTGACGAAGCGCATAAAGAACCTTGGCTTCAACGCCGAGTGTCTGCACGGCGACATGCGCCAGAGCGCCAGAAACGCGGTCATGACAGATTTTCGAAAGGGGCGGTTCGAGCTTTTGATCGCCACCGACGTCATGGCGCGCGGCATCGACGTGGAGGACGTAGACGCGGTATTCAACTACGACCTGCCTGATAAAAACGAGTTCTACATCCATCGCATAGGAAGGACGGGGCGCGCGCACAAATCCGGATGCAGTTTTTCGTTTGTTACGGGTTTAAATGACGAGATAAGGATGGGCGAAATACTGAAATATATCGACGCGAAGCCTACGCGCCTGGCCTTCGATGAATTCGGGGTATTGCGGTACGAAGAGAATCAGGAGCCGTTTTTCGATAAGTATTAATCAAGGACTCGATAATTAAATTCCCAAAGTAATTTCCAATATGGAAGCTGGTTTGGGAATTTAAACGCAAATCTTTTATTACGGCTATCCTTTTACGGCGCCCATGGCAAGGCCGTTGACGAAGTCCTTCTGGACGAGCCATGTCAGAATAACCACTGGAATGAGCGTCACCACCGCGGTCGCGGCCATCGGTCCCCAGGCCATGCCCCTGTCAGTGATAAAGCCCGCGATGACTACCGGCAGCGTCTTTGAGCGGCTGATGGTCAGTATAACGGCGAAGAGGAACTCGTTCCACGCGGCTACGAATGTCAATATGGCGGAAGCGATAAGGCCGGGCTTGGTTATGGGCAACACTATGCGGAAAAACCGCCCCGCAAAGTTGCAGCCGTCAAGCATCGCCGATTCTTCCATCGAATAGGGCGTCTGCTCGAAAAAGCCCATCATCAGCCAGATAACCACCGGAAGGTTGAAACTGGTATTCATGATGATAAGCGCGAGTTGCGTATCGATAAGCCCCATCATGCGTATGACGAGGTAGACGGGAATGGCGGTCGCGATTGCGGGATACATTTTCTGCACCAGAAACCACACACCAAAGAAGCCCCGCGCCCTTGGACCTATGGGTCCGCGCGTGACCGAATAGGCCGCCATGCTGCCGATGAGTATGGTAATAATCGTGGTCATGGTGGAGATAAAGAAAGAATTCCAGAACTGCGCGAGCAGATTGTCTCGCGTGAATATTTCAATATAGCTTTCCAGCGTAAACGCGCTTGGGAACATCACGGGAGGAAACGCGAGGTATTCCCGCTCAAACTTAAACGAGCTTGTTATGAGCCAGTAAAGCGGAAACAGAACGAGCAACATACTGCCAACAATCAGAATATACTTTACGGGACGGCCGGCAAATGTGCTAAGAACCGCGTCGACGCTGGTATAGTCCTTCGTTCTGCGGCGTTTTTTCGTCACCATACGTTTTCCTCCTCCCGCTTGCGCCATTTGAGGAAGCCGATACTCAACAAAGTCATCACCAGCACGAACACGACGGCCAGTGTAGCGGCATATCCGGCGTCAAAATATCGCAGACCCTGCCTGTATATATAATTTGGAAGCATCTCCGTCGCCGTGCCAGGACCGCCGTTGGTCATCACATAGACGGTATCAAACACTTTAAATCCGTCGATAAACCGTATCATCAGCACTATGACGAGCACCGGCTTGAGAAGCGGAAGAACGATGCGCCAGAATACCTGCCTTGGCGTCGCTCCGTCCACAAGCGCCGCCTGTAGACAATCGTTAGGAAGAGCCTTGAGGCCGGCGGCTACGATGACCGTTACCCATGGCGTAAGTTGCCAGACGTTTACCAGAATGACCGAAATCATCGCCCATGTCGGGTCGCTGAGCCAGTTTGGACCTTTCATACCCAACAGGCTTATCAGATAGTTTATGACGCCCGTGGTAGAATCCATCATCATGCGCCACATGGTACCTATGGCCACGGGAGCCATAATCATGGGGATAGTGAATATCGAGGTGACCGTGCGCGCCCATTTCTTGTCGGAGCATATGGTCATGGCTATCATCAACCCGAGCACGACCTCCAACCCCACGGAGACCACCGCGAACAAAATCGTGTTAGTTGTGCTGATCTGCAGGGTTCTGTCAGAAAACATTTTTAAATAATTATCGAAGCCGACGAACCGCACCGCCTGATTGGGCAGGTTAAGCTTCATTCTGAAGAAGCTCAGATACACGGAATAC
The DNA here is from genome assembly GCA_030526935.1 of Clostridia bacterium. GTDB lineage: Bacteria > Bacillota > Clostridia > Christensenellales > Aristaeellaceae > JAUNBY01. The sequence goes on along the minus strand of JAUNBY010000159.1, from coordinate 3,445 downwards.
ATCAGCGGCATAAGCGCCGTAATGCCAAGAAAAACCAGCGTTGGTATTAAAAACAGCCAAGAAGCCAGACGATCGCCTCTCAGCATAGGTTTATAAGCTTGATTTTTGTTTTTTTCGCTCATGAGGAATTTCCTCCCTTTTTTCGTAATGGAAGGAGGGCTGAGCGGCGATGTGCCGCTCAGCCTGAATTTTTAGTGGTTCAGGTTTTTGATGCCTTCATCCGGCGGGCTGTTGAGCAGCGCCTCCTGAAGTCCTTCCTCGAGCAGAACCAGCGTTTCGTCGATGGTGATCTGATCGCTCAGGTAGGAACTTACTACGGTGTTTATGACGGTATCCGCCTCGACGGAAGCGGCTATGCGCCACCACATATTGGCGGTGTCAAGCGCGGTGCGCAGTTCGTACAGCGGGGAATTCTTGATTGAATCCTGCTCCCAGAAGCTCTTGCGCGGGGTGAAGAAGCCGAATTCCTCATAGAAGCGCTGCTGCGTTTCTTCTTCGGTGAAGGCTTTTATCCACTCCCAGGCGGCTTCCTTGTTGGAGGAATTGGCGGGTATGGCCAGATCCCACGCGGAGAGAAGCGTTATGCCGGTTTCTTCGTAGGGAATGGTGCTCAGCGCCCACTTGCCAACCACCTTGGATTGCTCCGGATCATCGGCGGCCTGTATAAGTCCCAGCGTGGGCCAGGTTTCGCATACGGCGGCGCGCCCGTCGAGGAACGCCTGAATTGACTCGTCGGTACCCCATGCCAGGTTTGCGGGATCCATGGCTTCCTTGTTGAGCTTATAAAGAAGCTCCAGCTGTTCGCGGCTTATATCGCTGTTGATGGTGACGTTCCAGTCGGAATCAGCCCAGTTGCCGCCGGCGGACCAGAGGCGGTAATCGAACACGCCTCCGAGCTGGCCTGAAATCTCGGAAATGGTGCAGCCGTATATCTCATCGGTTGTGGCGTCTATGCAGGCCTGGGTGTAGTCAGCCCAGTTATCGGGCAAACCGTCGGGGAAGATGTCGGTGCGATAGGCGAAGACCTGCGGCGTACAGTTGTTGGGAATGCCGATATAGGTGTCGTTCCACAGACCGGCGTTATTGAGTATGTTCTCAATCCACACCGTCATGTCGTAGTCGTCGCGCTCGATGTAGGGACCCAAGTCGGTCAGGAAGGGATAGAACTCGCCATCCCACTGGCTGGCGACGTTGATTACGTCAAACGCCGCTTCGCCGCCGCTCGTCAGGTCGAGAAGCGCCCTCTCGTGCAGCGTCAGATACGGGAAGTCAACCACTTCCACCGCGCATCCGGTAGCTTCCTCAAATTCGGGAGCCAGGGCGCGCGCCGCGTCCGCGTAGACGCTGGACATGTACAACACGGTTATCGATTGCCCGGCGAGAGGCTTTTCTTCAGCCGTCGCGACGGATACCAGGGACAAAAGCATCATGATCGCCAGTACAAAAGCCAGGACCTTTTTCATCGTTTTCCCCTCCATATTTTTTTTACAAAGCAAAACGCTCTGTATACACGGCTAGTATAACAAAAGGAACAGCATCTGTCTTTTCAAAAAAGAAATAAAAATGTATTAAAAAGGCTCATAAGCGATTGCTATTTATTTTATCACATGTTATGATGTACAAAAAAGGAGCGGAAAGAATGTCGCAACAGGCTTATTTTAGATATCCTCACAGGGGAGTAAGCGTAACGGAAAGCCTGGGAATAAGTATGCTTTATACAGTTCATCTGTTTTATAATGAAATGGATTACCCGGCGCCCGGAGAGATTCACGATTTTTGGGAGATGCTTTTTGTCGACGAGGGCGAGGCATCGGTTCTTCTGGAGCGCTCGGACGCGCCATATCGCTTGAAAACGGGGATGGCTTTAATGATTCCTCCGGAGGAGTATCATTGCTTTTTGACCAACCCGGAGCAGGGCTACAGTCTGTTCATCATATCGTTTAGCGCCGACAATGAAGCGCTGTCGTGCTTTATCGAAAAAAACCTGCTTCATACGTCTGAATTTGAACGGCAGATGATCGGGGAAATCGTCAAGGAGGCGCAGAGCAATTTTGCCGATTCGCTCGATAAGATTTCAATGCAACAGATTCATCTCAGTTCGCGCGCAAGCGCCGATTGCCTGCATAAGATACGACTGCTTCTGGAACTGATACTTATCAATCTTCGCAGGACGGCGTCGGGATACTGTCAACCCACTCCGCCGCGCGCGCCTCGAGGTAGACAAGCCCATCGAAGTAAAACCCGAAAGCGTCGGGATACTGTCAACCCACTCCGCCGCGCGCGCCTCTTCTAAGCGGGGACGAGCGCGTTAAAAAGATCGTATCCTTTCTTAAGGAAAACGTGGAGGCTCATTTGACGCTCGAAGCCGTATGCCTTCATGCCGGGCTGAGTCGCGCGTATCTGCAAAAAAGCTTTCAAAGCGCAATGGGGGTAAGCGTTATGAAGTATTACCGTTATTTGCGCATAGCGCGCGCGAAATACTATATTCGTCAGCGCGCCTGGACCATGACGGAGATAGCCGAGCGACTGAAGTTCAATACCGTCCACCAGTTTTCCGCATGCTTTCGCAAGGTGGAAGGTGTTTCTCCCCGCGAATACGCGGCTTCGGTGCGTTCCTGGATTGACGGGGATCTGGAAGGCACGACAGTCGTTGAAAAAGGCGATGCCGGCGAGACTTGCGGACATGAAGGCTAGCGGGATGATATGCGACGATAGCAATTGAGCCATATTTTTCCATTATTACTACTGGCACTGATAAACGTTTTTATAAATCCTGGCTTTTATCGTCTCGAACCTATCTTCGGAAATTTGTTTTTCCGATGTCATGATAAACATCGCAATGGCATTTCTTCCCTCTGCAATCGGAGGTTGCGTGTACGGGTATTTGTTCAGGCGGAAATTGTTCCTTTCATAAAATGCGATCCTTCGTGAAGCGAGCTCGTCGTCGGGGCACTCAACTTCAAGACATATCGGCATCGCTAGCAAATCGACCAACTCCCGAAGTATTCTTGAACCTATGCCGCCGTTTCTGTATTTTGGATTCACCGCAAAGTGCTCTATAAACGCAAAATCGTCAAATATCCAAACGGCAACGAACGCCTTGATGGATTCGCTTTCAACATCTTTCAAAGCATAGATGCGGTAAGCGGGATTGTCCAACAGCGCCTTTTGCGCCTGATATGGCCTGTATTCATCTTTGGGAAAGCTCGCTTCCA
>JAUNBY010000159.1:0-220 GCA_030526935.1 Clostridia bacterium | reverse complement strand
CGAAAACCTGGTCGAAATCTTTTTTTGCGAGTAATGCTATCATAATCTCCTCCGGTTTGGCGTATTAATGGTTGATATGAAAGAAGCTCCGCGTCGTTCCCGGAACCGGAAGCGCGGCAAAAACTAAAATGGCGCCGTCAGCGGTTGACCCGCAAACAGCGCCGCTTCATAGCCGGGCGTTAATTCTTGAGCGCCATCGATTCCTTGCCCGTCATGTGCT
>JAUNBY010000158.1:4787-6993 GCA_030526935.1 Clostridia bacterium | reverse complement strand
TCGAACCTGAAACGCGCGGAAGCCGCCGCATGGACGTGGTAGTGTTTTACGGCGGCGAGGAGCATATCGTAGAACTGAAAATCTGGCACGGGGAGCAGGCGGCAACAGACGCCTGTGACCAGTTGACGGGCTATCTCCACAGTCGGGAACAGAATAAGGGCTACCTGCTCAGCTTCTGCGACAATAAGACAAAGCCGCGCGAGGGGAAGACATTCATACACGACGGCTGCGAGATAGTCGAAGTTATCGTGGCCTACCGCGATAAGCGGTAGCGTCGGGCTTAGCGGGGCCGTCGCCGCGAACAAACGCGGATTTGCCTGCGGCAACAAGTCCGTATGCCATGCCGCAATCCATAGAGTAACCCGTCTCGTGACACGCGGCGTCAACAGACCGCCCCGAGTCAGAAAGGCACAATATGAACGAAATTATCCAATCGTTGTACTCCCGCAAATCGACGCGGGAATTCGAAAGACGAGAAATCACGGACGACGTAAAGCGCGAAATCTACTCGGCGGCATGTCAGGCGCCTACCGCCGGAAACCAACAGCTCTACACCATATTGGACATAAAAGACGCCCGCATCAAACAACGCCTGAGCGAATTGTGCGACTCGCAGCCGATGATAGCGCGCGCGCCGATGGTCGCGGTGTTTCTCGCTGATTGCGAGCGCTGGTACCGCGGCTACATAGAGGCGGGATTGAATCCAAGAAAGCCTGGGTGCGGGGATTTGATGCTCGCGGTATGCGATTGCCTTATAGCCGCTCAAAACGCGGTGGTCGCGGCGGAAGCTCTGGGCGTTGGAGCCTGCTACATAGGGGATACAGCATCACCTGTAATATATTGTTTCACGTGGAACAATCGCCCGGCCGACGCGATAATATCCTCGGCATGTCTGCCGAATTGTTCCACGTGGAACAATTCGGCGGTTCTCGTCATCATACGCGACGCGCCGGCGATTACCGCCGGCGCGTTTCCCAAACCGCTCTTCTACATCTTTTCGATCATCTTGGAAATAGCCTCTTTGTCGTCGAGGAATGAAAGTTTAAACTTATAGTCTGCGCATTCTCCCGGCTTTACGATGGGGAGTATGCCTTTTTCGCGAGCGTATTCGCGCCCCATGACGCCCGCGGCCGTAGGTTCGAGGCCCAGCGCGTAATCTCCCGCCATCATACATTTCCACTCGCACAGTATGGGGAACGCCTTCCTGTCGAATTCTATTGCGGCGGCGAGGCCGAGCTTTTCATTATGTATCATGGCGATTCCGCTGTCGCCCTTGAATTCGGTGTGGAAATAGCACTGTTCGGCGCGTCCAATTTCAGGCTCGTCAATGACATCGTAGGTTCCGGGGCCTGTCTTCGCCCACTCATCGCGAGGCTCGACGTTCGCGGCGTTCGTATATACCTTTGCTCCCGCGTCGAGCATGGGATATCCGAAGTTTATGTGATATACCATCATCGACGGCTGATCGGCGAAGCCCAGGTTTTCCACGCGATCCGTCACTTCGATTTCGTCTTTTTCGGTGTAGATTTTCATCTGACGGGTGAGCTGCATATTCTCCTCGAACACGCATGCCTCTCTGACTTTGCCGGTTATTATTATAACGGCGTCGTCTCCCTCATATTCGACTCTGGCCGAGCATTCGCCCGCGGGGGTATTGGAATACGGCCCGTGCAGGCCGAGATCGCGCTCGGCGTCTTTGCAGGGAGCGCCGGAATAGGTGATGCCGCAGGTTGTCATGAGTCCCGCGTAGAACTGCTTGAGAAATCCCCTCACGCCGTCTTCGACGTACAGATATGGCGAGCGCATGCCGGTCTTCGAGGCGAAGCCCATATTTACGCCCTTGTAGATAAGGTGGGGTATATCCAGTCCCCTGTCCGCCGCCACGGTAGCTTCCAGCCCCTTGCCGTTTCTCACGTGGAATACGCGCACGCCCTTCGCGGGGCCATCGTTTATAACGCAATCGACCGCTCCGAACAGGGAGGCGGGGTTGCCGACCTTCTTGCGCAGTTCAAACAATTCGCTCTTTTTCATCTATATATCCGCCTTTCACTTTATAAGTCTGTACTTGCCAAAATAGGGTACTTCACGCGCGTCCTGTTTAAAACACGCGAGATAAGTAAGGTAAACAGCCGCGAGCGTCACGACAGCCTGCACTATATTGCGGGCGAATCCTATTATCCAGCCAACCAAAGGCACCCATCCCAGC
>JAUNBY010000158.1:0-4777 GCA_030526935.1 Clostridia bacterium | reverse complement strand
AGAGTATTCTGAATACGAGGAATATCGCGATTTGCGCTATGAGTATAATCAATCCCTGATTCGCGCAAAACCGGCCGTATTTCGATTTGGGGCAGGTTATCAGCGGCAGAAAGAATATAAGATAACCCAGGCCGCCCAGAATTCGGTTGTCGTTCATATCGTCCTTGCTAAATGATTTCGCCATGTCAATCACTCCCTTTTTTGTATCCGTTCGGGTTCATCGTCTGCCATCTCCACGCGTCCCGGCACATGTCCTCTATGTTGAGTTGCGCCTTCCAGCCCAAAAGCCTTCGCGCTTTATCGGCGTTGGCGAAACAGGCGGGGCTGTCTCCGGGGCGGCGCGCGCCGATTTTATAATCGAGCTTGAGTCCGTTGACGCGCTCGAAGGTATTTATAAGTTCGAGGACGCTCGTGCCTTTGCCGGTTCCCAGGTTTATCTCATCGCAGCCCGAGAAGCCGTCCATATATTTCAGCGCCGCGACGTGTCCCTTTGCGAGATCGACGACGTGTATATAGTCGCGAACGCAGGTTCCGTCCCGAGTCGGATAGTCATCGCCGTAAACTGTCAGGTTTTCAAGCCTGCCCGACGCGAATTGCAGGACGCAGGGCATGAGGTTATTCGGTATGCCATTGGGATCCTCGCCGATCATTCCGGATTTGTGCGCGCCGACGGGGTTAAAGTATCTGAGAAGTATGGCGGACCAGCGCTCGTCGGTTTTCGCGACGTCGCGCAATATCTGCTCGATCATATACTTCGTCCAACCGTATGGGTTGATGCAGCCGGTGTTCATATCCTCTGTCATTTCGCTAGTGGTGTTTACGCTGTACACCGTAGCGGATGACGAGAATACTATTTTGTACACGTCATGCGCCCTCATCGCCTCTATGAGCGTGAGCGTCGAATAGAGGTTGTTTGTGTAGTATTCGATTGGCTTCGATACGGATTCGCCCACCGCCTTAAGGCCGGCGAAGTGAATTACGGAATCGATTTTTTCGCTGTCAAAAAGGTCGTTCAAAGCGCGGGCGTCGCACACGTCCAACCTGTAAAACGGGAAATCCCTGCCCGTCAGTTTCTTAACTCGCCGGACAGCCTCCTCGCTGCTGTTTGAAAGATTGTCGGCCACGACTATATCGTTGCCTTCGTTTAGCAGTTCCACGCACGTATGCGTCGCGATATAACCGGCGCCACCGGTCAAAAGAACTCGCATATAATCCCTCCTCACGCCTATATTATACACGCTTTTCCGGTATATTTCAACAGAGATTTTAGCTGGGGAGTATTGATGATGATTAGCGCAGACCATATTGCGTGGCAATGTCATCAACCTAAGAAAGTTAACCCTTCCGTCACGGGCTTCGCATGGCTTGCAGCCAACCGGGGAACCTCTCCGTCAGTGCTTCGCACTGCCACCGCGAGAGGAACCTCTCCGTCAGGGCTTCGCCCTGCCACCTCTCCTTGCAGGAGAGGCTTTTGGAGGCGGCATGCCGTTCTTCCTTGCCTCTCCTGCAAGGAGAGGTGCCCGCCGCAGCGGGCGGAGAGGTTCCCCCGTGAGGGTTAAGTCAAATATCCGCCGCGGCGATTGCTCAGCCGCGGCGGATGCAGAGGTGGAAGTCCTATGTGATTAAATCATCCTTTATAGCCCAGGAATACGCGCGGAAGGAACAGCGTTATATCCGGGACAAAGGTCAGTATCGCCAGAACGACGAGCATAACCGCTATAGGCAGCATTACTTCTTTTATCACCTGATTGAGCGGGGTATTTGATATGCCGCTCGTAATAAACAACAGCATTCCGAAGGGGGGAGTGCAAAGCCCGACCATCATGTTAAATATGGCGACGAGGCCGAAATGCACGAGATCGACGCCCAGCGCCGTGGCGATGGGTATCATGAGCGGCACGAATACCGACTGTATGACGGAGGTGTCGATGAACATTCCCAATATAAGTATCGCTATGTTCACCAGAAACAGGAACATGTACTTGTTTTCGGTCATGTTGAGTATGAGTTGCGCGAGGTTTTGCGATATCTGCTCGCGGGCGGCGATGTAGTTTATGCACGCCGCCGCGCCTATCATAAGCGAGCAGGTGCCGACGCCCTTGACGGTTTCGCGAAGTATTTTTTTCAAATCCTGCCAGCCGAGCGTCCTGTATACGACGCCCGCGACTATCAACGCGTAAAAGCCCGCGACCGCTCCGGCCTCGGTGGGCGTCATGACGCCCGAGTATATGCCCGCGAGAAGTATGACGGGGGTCAGAAGCGCGGGTATAGCGGATATCGTCGATACCACGAACTTCTTAAAGCCGACCTTTTCGCTTATGGGATAATTGCGCTTATGGGCGATGAACGCCACATATCCCATCAGCGCCAGAGCTAACAGCACCGCCGGGATCATGCCGCCCAAGAACAGCGCTCCGACCGAAACGCCGGAATACATGGCGTATATTACCATGGGTATTGACGGTGGGAATATAGGCCCCAGCACGGCCGAAGCGGAGGTCACGGCGCAGGAAAAGCCGGGATCGTACTTCTCCTTGTTCATGGCCTCTATCTCCATCTTGCCAAGCCCCGAGGCGTCGGCGATGGCGGAGCCGGTCATGCCCGCGAAGACCAGGGAACCCAATATGTTGACGTGACCCAATCCGCCCTTGAAGCGCCCCACGAGGCCCATTGCGAAGCCGTATATCTTATCCGTCACCTTGCCCGAATTCATGACGTTTGCCGCGAATATGAAAAGCGGCACGGCGATTATGGTATAATTCGTGTAAAAAGTCTTGAGCGTCTGCTGACCTACCATCTTGATGGGCTGGCCGTTGGCTATGAAGTAGAACATGCACGCGCACATAAGCCCAAGCGGTATAGGCATTCTAAGCACGAATATCATTATGAATACAGCCACGAATATTATCAATGCCCAGCTCATTATTCACTGTCCTCCCGTATCTGCGCGCTTTCAATGGCGGCCTCGGCCTCGGTCATCTGCGCGTTGATGTAGTGCTTTATCTCCACCTCGCCGGCTAGCCCCAGGAATATTCGCGCGTCCTGATACATTTCCCTGAGCATGTATATAATCATTATCACCAGGAAGGGTATGTAGGGCGCGTAGACGATGTTGAGGCCAATCTTGAGCACGCTCGTCTTTTGCATCTTCATGAAGTCCACGAACTCTATGCTCGGGACGAACGACCATATGAACGCGACCGCGATGAGCGCGCTTCCCAGAAACGAGCAGACCGCGCGAAGCTTTATGGGCATCGAATCGGTTATAAGCGTGAATACTACGTGTGAATGATCCCTCTGCGCCAGGCACGCGCCCAGCATGACCAGCCACAGATAGCAGGAAACGGTGACCTCGTAGGCCCATTGCAGGGGACTTCTTACGACATACCTGAAAAACACCTGCAATATGAAGACTAAGAACATTATCGCGAAGCTCGCGACGGGTATATATACCTCCACCCAATCGCGCAAAACGGCAATCGAACGCTTGGCTTTATCCATCAGGCTTCCACTCCTTACGGTAAAAAGTGATGATTTGCGCGGAGGCGGCCTGAAGCCGCCTCCTTGGGCTATCAGCCCATCGCCTGAACCTGCTCGAGAAGCTCGGTATCCCAGGACGCGGAGAAGGGGTCGTTGAGGTAGTACGCGAGAACGTGCTCGGCGAACGCGTCGAGATCCGCCTCGTATACGGACAGGCCCTGCTCCTTGAAGAACTCTACCAGCGACGCTTCGCGGGCGAGATTGGTCTCGTCGCAGAATACGCGGCCGGCTTCAATGCCCTGCATGATTATGTCCTTCTGGGCGTCGGTGAGCGAATTCCACTTGGCCAGGTTTATGCACGGCCAGACGGAGTCGACAAGGTGGTTGGTGATCGTTATGGACTTCTGAACCTCGTAGAACTTCGCGCTCTCCACGGTGGGCAGCGGGTTGTCCTGACCGTCGACTACGCCGGTCTGAAGGGACAGATACAATTCGGAGAACGAAATGGGCGTGGGGTTGGCGCCAAGAGCCTGGCCCAGCAGCAGCCACGCCTCGGAGTTGGGCATGCGCAGGTTGATGCCGTTGAGGTCTTCGGGCGTCGTGATGGCCTTATCCTCGGTGAGGGATATCTGACGGGAGCCTAAGTAGTAGGCGGCGAGGGGGAGTATTCCCTGATCCTCGGCGACGCGCTCGAAAACGGCCTTTCCTATTTCGCCATTGAGCACGGCGGTCATGTGCTCATAGCTCTTGAAGACATAGCCCGCGGAGAACATGCCTATCCACGGGGAACCGGTGGTGAGCCACGAGGCGCTCACGAGCGACATGTCGGCGTCGCCGCCCGCGACGGCTACGACTTCCTCTTCCTGTGTGAACAGCACGGCGTCGGTGTAGACTTCAACGTCGATGTTGCCGCCGGAGAGTTCTTCCACGACCCTCTCAAACTCCATCATCGCCTGGGCGTGGGTGTCGGTTGACACGGCTGTCAGGGAGACGATGAGCTTAACGGGATCGCCCAGGTCGCTTGCGAAAGCGGTCGTGGCGCCCAGCGCCAGCATCAGTACGAGAGCCATGGCTAAAATGCGTTTCATGTGGGGATTCCTCCTTATATTATTGCCTTCGGGCAATTATTCACGCGGAAACGGCGGGACTACCGCGCCATTTCCGAATGTTTCAGATTATCGGCGTCGGTATGCTTTCCGGCCTTGTATTCCAGGTAATTGACGAGGGACTGTGCGAGGTGCTCGCGCACGCGCTCGACCGCCAATTCCTCATCGCGAAATTTAATCGCGCGCATTAT
>JAUNBY010000157.1 GCA_030526935.1 Clostridia bacterium | reverse complement strand
ATTGTCGCTCTACTCCCCCACGCAAGACGCGATATATCGTCAATTATCGCGTCTTTGGCGCGTGAAAATCTCGTTTCTCCCATGGCGTTCGCTATGCGCATGCTGGCTGAACCGTCGAGAACGGCCACATAGTTTACATCCGCTCCCGGAAAAAGTATAAGCGGTTGCGCGATCAAAAGGCAGGCCAGTAAAACGCTGAGTATCTGAAGCGAAAACAGAACGGCTTTTTTCAGCTTGCGCACAGGCGCGCTCTTCTTCATGAAACTCTCAGACAGCCGCCACAGATATATGCTGGATATCGTCGCCTCATTGCGCCTGCGCCTGGTGAAATGAACCATAATGAGTATCGCCAAAGATAACAGCGACCACAGGGCGACCGGATATACGAATTTCATTGAATCAGCCCCTCCGCACAGCCTTTTGTAAGCAACGCTTCTTCGATGCGCTCATCGCTTCTCGCCATCATATACGATACCGCGCGCGAAGCGCAAAAGTGCCTTATATCGTTGAGAAAACAGGATACCGCCTTTTTATAGGCGATAAGCGCGTCGCGATTGACATCCACATGAGACGCTTTTTCCTTACGAAACTCGGCGTCGAAAAAGCTGTATGCGCCGCTATATGAAGGCTCAAGTTCCTCGGGCGAGAGAATCTGTATAATCGCGACCTCACGATGACGGTTTATAAGATAGTCAATCGCGCCCTTCCAATTACTGTCTGTCAAGAAATCAGATATTATAGAGGATACTCCGTCGTTAAATCCGGGGCTTGGATCGTCGCGGATAGCGCTAAAAAAATCGAGCGAACCGTAATACTCGACGTCTTCCAGTCGCCTCACGGCATTAAAGAAACTCTCCCGGCCGATAATGCTTCCGCACAGATCCTCGCATTTTTCCTCGCGCAAAAGCCTGTACTGCACGCAGTCCATATTCGACACAGAAAGATACCCCATGGCAGCCGCCAGTTGCAACGCCTTAAAGCCCTTCACGGCGTCTTGTCCCATAGACGCGGACATATCAAGATACACGCGGTTTTTCCCCTGTTTTTCGTCTATAAAGCGTTTGATATAGTATTTATCGAATCGCCCCGCCAAATTCCAGTCTATTCTGCGCAAATCGTCGCCCGGAACATAATCGCGATAGTCCGCGAATTCAGGCGATGAACCGAAAGATCCCGAACGGCGCGCTCCGCTATAATGCCCGTTCGTGAGCTGATGCCTATACAAGTCAAACGTTTCCAGCGCATCTAAAAACGCGCCGTCAAGAATTTTTCCCGTCATAGCTTCGCTCATTTTAATTCTTCCTTCGGATGAGTTTTTTGCGTTGTTTCATGGCTTCGAGCAAGTCTCCAATCACCTGATCCGTCGTCATATTGGACGCGAGGGCCTCATAATTAAGCTTGATTCTGTGTCTGAGCACAGGACGGGCAATTTGATCGACATCTTCATAGGAAACGTTGAACCTGCCGTTTACCATGGCTCGAACCTTAGCGCCCGTTATAAGCGCCTGGCCTGCGCGCGGGCTGGCGCCCAGGCGAATATGGCGCTTTGTCGCGTCCGCGGCTTCCTCCGATTCGGGCTGCGTTGAAGCGACGAGCCTCATGGCGTACAGGACGATATCTTCTATCACGGGAATCTCTCTGGCCGTTGCTCGCATGCGCAGAAGCTGCGCCGCGTCGACCACACCGTCAGAAACCTCGTCCATGGTCTGCTGCGTCATAAGCACTATATCCTTCATTTCCAATACGCTTGGATAGCGCATTATGAGCTTGAACATAAACCTGTCGATCTGAGCTTCGGGAAGGGCGTAAGTTCCCTCCTGCTCTATGGGGTTCTGGGTCGCGAGGACGAAAAAAGGCTCGTCGAGCTTATGGTTTTCTCCGGCAACGGTCACGGTATACTCCTGCATGGCCTCCAAAAGTGCGCTTTGAGTCTTTGGCGTAGCGCGGTTGATTTCGTCAGCCAGCACGATATTGCTGAATATCGGACCCGGCTGAAAGCGATAAACCGCGTTTCCGGCGTCATCTTTTTCGAGGACGTTGGTACCGGTAACGTCGGCGGGCATCAAATCGGGAGTAAACTGTATACGCGAAAACGGCAGAGCGAATACCCTTCCCAGCGATCTGACGAGCCTCGTTTTGCCTATGCCGGGTACGCCCTCCAAAAGCACGTTTCCCCCCGAGATCATAGCGATGACAGCGTCTTCTATAACGTCGCTCTGACCTACTATGTCGCGCCCTATCTGCTCAAAAATCTGAGCGCATTTAACGCTGAACAATTTTATATCCGCCTCATTGACCATAATCCTCACTCACTCCTGTCAGTAAAAAATCAGATTCCGTTGAAGTATTCCTCTACCGTTTCCCGGAGCGCTTCGGGTACAGCCTCGGTAGACATTTGATCCAGGTAATCGGCATAGTATTTGCCGTAAACCGTGCCATAAGGTACCGTTCCGTCCAGGTTTTCATCCTGCGGCGCAGGCAGGCGCTGTATTATGCCGTCATCGCCCATTTCGCCCGGAGCGTAATCGTCCGCTCTGGCGGCCTGCGACGGATCATATACGTATTCCGTTTGAGTATAATCCTGAACGGCGCCATAGTCGCTTTGCTGATAAGTCCGCGCCGGTATGCGGTATGTCACCTCCGGCTCGTCCTCTTCGGTCTGGTCGTCCTCCTCGGCCTGTTCTTCCCCGTCGTCGTTTAGAAAATCATATATGCCGTCTTCGGCGGAATTCAGTGCCCTGTTTATCATCTGCGTATTGTCACGATGATTGTACACCAGAGCCGCCGCGCCTTCGAGACCTCCCGACAGCACACCCATAATGTGCGCGATGTCATCGTAGCTTTCGTCCTGAACCGGCCTTCCCAGCGAATCACCTATGTCGTAAACGATAGTCATTATGGCGTTGACCTGATCAAGTCCCTCTTTGGAGGTCAAATCGTCTCCCATAGCGTCCAGAGCCATAGTGACATTATCCATGTTCTCGGAGATTATCGCCTCTCCAAGGGCGCGGAGGCTTTCAAATTCAAGCAAAACCTCCGAATAATTCACGGCCGGAAGCATCTCATCGACCGTCTGAGACATTTCATCCATCATGCGGTTGATTTGCGCGAGTTGCGAAATATCAAACATCCCGGCCTCCATTTGAGCCTTCATTTCATCCAGCCGCGCGAACAGATCCGCCTTATCCTCCTCAGACAGCGAAGATGACTCGACTCTCTCCCGAAGTTCCTCGATTTTTTGGGCAATCAGTATGGCGCCTTCGCTTTGCGCCTGATTCCGCCCCGGAATAAGGGCGATCACGTCGTCCGGCACATAATCCGCGGCAATTATCGCGGCCGCAAAAAAAAGGCATACCGCGATTGCAACCACGGAAATCCTTACGGGTATCATGGAAACCGAAACGGTTTGAAGGCGCGAAATGGCGTCGTCGCGCTGAAGTTTGCAAACAATGCTGTCGCTTTTTGAAAATTCAACCATGGTCGAGATCCTGTCGCGCTGCCCCATGGCGTCCAGTATCAAGGCCGTTTGTTTTAGTGTGGGACGGTTTTTGAAAACATAAAAACAAATCGTCGCAAACGACCACAACGGAGGTATAACTTTGACAATATCGATTCCAGAGTCAAACGCGCGACGGGCTATCGCCAGCGCGAACCAAATGGGAAGCGCTATCAGAGCGCCGGAGATTATCGACATAATCGCCGCTTGAGCGATGAGTTTGGCGCGGAACGGCCGCAAAGCTTTTTTAATATTTATGTCTGTCACTCTCCTGATCATGCCGGCGCATCCGCGCGGTATTATCTCATAATTGCGGCAATCCATATCCGGAGTGCCGCAATATTACCCGCTTTGGGGAGAAGGCTCCGAAGCGGATGCGCATCGGCATTCCTTCTCCCGGCAATTGCGAAATTCGCTCAGGGACTGTTATGACCTTCTCTCGCCAAATACGTTATAGAGCGCGTCTTGTATAGCCTGGCAGTCGATGGTCGCGCCGGTTATGGCGTCTACTTCGTTGGACTGGGTATCGATAAGTCCCTGCTTGAAGGCGTTAAAGTCCTCAATGCTCATAAACATATTGTCGGCGCCTTCGCCCAAACGAATGTCAACAAGCTGATGATCCTTTATTTCGAATATAAGCTCATAGGGATCGTGCAGACCCTTGGCGAAAGTGCTGTACTCGCCGTCCTCGGCGTTTCCCCAAACGGCAACCGCCCTGGAGAGGTTGATAGTGGGCTTTAGCACGGAACGCCCGCCAAGTATCGTATCGATCGCGGCGCGGCCGGTGGCGATGGCTTCGTGCAGATAGGTGCCATTCTGATAGAGGTTGGAAACGGTGCTTCCAAGCTCTCCCGCGGAGTACAAACCCGGTATTGGCTCGTCGTCCCAGTTGAGCACTTCGCCCTTTATGTTGCGCTTTCCTCCGCCGGAGCAGGCGGGCAGCGCGGGGAACTCCTCTATGGCATAGAACGGGCCTTGCTCGATCTTGGCCATGGACGCTATATCGCGGCCGAAATCTTCGTCTACGCCCTTATCAACCATTTCATTGAAGCGGTCAATGGTCGCCTTCAACGCAACGGGATCGCGGCCGAGCTTCTCAGCCAGTTCCTCGATCGTATCAGCTTTAACTATCCAGCCCTTTTCGACCTCGACGGAGTTATCGGAAGACCATACGTACTTATTCGCGCAGGTCGCCGGCCACCCGAGCCAGTCGTTGACCATAGCCTGGGCTTTGCAGCAGTTGTCATCGAATATGATATGAACGGGCTGCGACCTGTAGATCGGGACGTCTACGTACTGGCCGTGCTCGTAGTATTTCATGTGCTGGCGCTGATATGTGCGCGCCTCGTCGTAGTAACGGGTGCTGTCTGCCGCGACCTCGCACCATGCTCCGGAGTTAAAGTAGAACTGACGGATGAAGCAGGTGGGATAGTCCGGAACTTTTATGCCGTGGAAATAGCCGCAGGGCATAGTATGGTTGTCCATATGCCACAGCTGCGCGCCGATCGCGGCTTGCATCTTGACGCCGTCACCCGTTACATAGGGGGATCCGGCGCTGTACATCGTATCCGCGCCATTGAAGTCGCGAAGCATCTGCAAATTGCCTTCGTAACCGCCTGTGGCGAGTATGACGCCCTTGTTGGCCTTAACGTGAATGACGCTTCCGTCGGGCTTCTTAATTTTTACGCCGTCCACATGCTTGGTTATGGCGTCCTGCACCAGCGCCAGAACCTCATGGGAATAGTTAGGCGTGCAGCCGAGCTTCTCAGCAGCGGCGGACATGCCGTACCAGCATCCGCCCGCCTGGAAGGAACTGGAATGGTTGATGGGTCGGAACGTTCCGCCCGCGGCGCGATAGTCGGCTCCTTCGAGAAGCGGGAACTCCACGAGCTGCGAGCCATAGCGAATGGGACCGCCGCCGCGTCCGTTGCCTACTTCATAGCCGCCGATTTCCAGCGCGCCCTGTATCCACTCAAGGTCGTTTGCCATTTCATAGGTCAGCCAGTCCACATTTTCATCGGAGGTGATGTTTGGCGACCACAAAGCGCGGCAATACGTGCGGAAGCGTTCAAGGTTGGCGGGGCTTGGTTCCGGGAACAGAACGCTCTGACCAGACGCTATGGTCATGCCTCCGCGATTGTCATAGTCGGACTTGTCGTATATGGCGACGTCCACATCGGGATCGATGGTCACGGCTTCGACGTAAGCCGTCGCGCCGGCGAGTCCGTAGCCCACTACCACTATATCGTGTTCCTCGTCCCACGTTACGCTCTGCGAAGGAACTACGCGGCTGCAATTTGCTTTGTATTCCGGCTTTTCGCTTTCTTCAGCCGAAACCATACCTGTTCCCAATATTCCGGCTCCGACAATACCGACGGCGGCGCCCTTCATGAAGTCACGGCGTGAAATGCTCTTAGACAAGTAAATCCCCTCCTTAAATAAATGCGATTAGCATAAATACGCTTACCGATAATAAATTATACCATATTATATATATTAGTGGCCATTCGATTTACCTAATACGCCTAAGCCATTTTGAAATGCAAAAGTTTTCTGGTAATTTAACCATACATTGATATAAAACATTTCCCTGGATGAATACAATGAAATTGACGTATTATAATATCAGGGGTGTACATATGCAATTGCAACTGCACCAGCTGGAATTGTTTGTGATGATCTCAGATCTCAAGAGCATGTCGCAAGCCGCCGCAAAATCGTATATATCGGTTCCGAGCCTTGTAAAGCAAATGAACTCGCTGGAGCAGTCGCTTAATTTTAAGCTGTTCACGCGCAATAATCACGGAGTATCGCTCACCGCGGCTGGAGAGGCGTTTTACGATGACGCGCTTGATATTATAGGGCGCGTTTACGCAGCCGCCGCGCACGCGGAAGAGATTTCCAAATCCGCGTCGCGAACGCTGAAAATCGGAGTTCAGAATATTGAAAACACTCTGCTCGAAGCCTGTAAGACTTATTCGCACATCTCTTCCAATCAGGTAGACGTACAATGCGTAAGAATTCTCATGAGCGAAAAACATAATGCTCTTTTGCAAAAGAGGATAGACCTGTACTGGAAAGCCGACTATCCACCGACGGGCGACGACGTTGAGTCGGAAGTGTTATACAGATCGAAGCCCATGATCATGATGAGCCATAACCACAAACTTGCCCGGCGCAAGGAAGTTGAGTGGACGGATCTATACGGTCAAAAGCTGATGATTTCTCCAAAAGGCGTCAAGAAATACGATGACGAACTGAGAGAATACCTTCACAGCGTTCATCCCGATATTGTGCTTACAGACTCCAAAGACCCGGTGACGAATGTTCTCGACCTGAGTCTTGGACGCACGTTCATGCTCACTACGCAAATGCAGCGTATGCCAAACGACGCGATTTGCGTGGTCGGCCTGAGTCCCGATTCATGGAAAGCGCCATTGGACGTGATTTGCGTTTATCGAAAGTAAGCGCTCATTCAAATAACGGCATTGACCATGCGACCCATACCATGGGATA
>JAUNBY010000156.1:4710-7041 GCA_030526935.1 Clostridia bacterium | reverse complement strand
GAAGTAATTGGTATCGGCTCTGGCCTGCTCCGCTTCCGCCTGCATCTGGGCAAGTTCCTCCTCCGTCATCGATTCGTACATGGCCGCCAATTCTTCGACGGTCATTTCTTCCTCGACAGGCGAGACTATCACCGGCGGATAGTAGGGCGCGGCGATTATATTTACGACGGCGAATATCAGAAACACCGCCGCTATCAGGGCGTAAGCTATGGCGGCGACTTTTTTTGAGAAGCAGTCCTTTAACATATCGGCGCCTGGTTCCCTGCCCTCGCTCCTTATCCTGTCTACAGTAGCCAGCATGGTACACGCCCGCTCGCCGCGATAACCCGCGTCCATAAACATCATATATCCCATGCCCGCGACGACGAGGGCGTTTAACGATATTTGCAGCCACCTTGCCGCCCCGCCGACTCCGGCCAGCACTATGAGGGACAGTATCAAAGCCACCGCGTATGTGCCGATAGAGCGTCCAAAAAGCCTTAAAGCCTGTTTCATCAGATCAAACCTTTCTTCGTTATTATAGCCCCGCGTCTGTTATTCTCCGCATACCGTCGCGCCGTTTTCGCAGACGAGTATATCTATTTTTCTGTCAAACTCCATCCTCGGAATCTCATCGACCACCTGTTCGACAAAGGCGGGCGCTATAGTTACGGCGGAGGTTTCGGCAAGAAACCTGTCGTAAAAGCCCCCGCCCTTTCCGAGCCTCCCCCCGCGACGGTCAAACGCCAGTCCGGGGGTTATTATCACATCTATGCTGTCAGGCGCTGTCGCCGTCCCGTTTGTCGGGGACGGTATGCCATATTTATCCGGAAGCATATCCTCCAGAGAATCAGCCTTCGCCGCGATCATATGCCCTTTTTCCGTTATGACGGGAAAACACGCGGTCTTTCCCGTTTCAAAAACCTTTCTTATAAGCCCCGTTACGTCTACCTCGCCTTTCAAGGGCATATAGAGCATTACGACGCGGGCGTTTTTAAACTCGTCGAGTTTTGCTATATTATCGCATATCACGGCGGATCTCGACGCGATTTCTCCGTCGGCGAGCGACATTAGAAAGCTTTTAACGCTTCGGCGCAATTGCCTTTTTTCATCGTCAATCGACATATATCCTCGGTATCCTGTCTTTAAATCCAAGCATTATTTCGTATGATATGGTTCCCGCCCTCTCGGCAAGCTCGTCGGGCGTAATCATATCCGCGCCCTGCCAGCCCATAAGCACGAACTCGTCATCCATCGAAACGCCCTGTATGCCCGTCACGTCGACCATGAGCATATCCATGCACACGCGACCTGCGACATTTGCCCTTTGTCCCTTTACGAGCACCTGCGCGCGATTGGACAGCGCCCTCGGATAGCCGTCGCCATAGCCTATGGGTAATGTCGCTATCACGGATTCTTCATTGGCGGTAAACGTCCTGCCGTAGCTCACGCTTTCGCCCGCGCCCACGCGCTCTATTCTCACGGGCTTGGCCGCAAGCCTCTGAGCCGGCATAAGTTCGGGCATTATATCCCTGACGCTGCCGCCGTAAAGCGCTATGCCAGGTCTTACCATATCGTGCCACAATTCACTGTTTTTGACAGTCGCCCCGCTCGCGCTGGCGTGAGCGATGACCCGGTATCCTCTGTCCCTGACGCGCTTTACCGCGAGTTTAAACAGATCGTTTTGATAGCTGGTATATTCGTCGTCGCGGTCGTCGGCGAAATGTGTAAATACGCCCTCGCATTTGACGCGAGGGCATTCGGACAGGCTGTCGAGCATGCCGTCCAATTCATCCATGCCGACGAGCCCTACGCGGCGCATACCGGTATCTATCTTCAGATGAGCGTGAGCCACCGTGTCGCGCCTGACGGCAAATTCATTCATCATTTCAAGGGTACGCGCATCGTACAGCGAAAGCGTTATATGGTTTTCGACGGCGGCATCTATGGCGGATGGGCAAGTCGTCCCGCCCAGCACGAGTATGGGAGCGCTTATCTTCGCTTCGCGAAGCGCTATCGCCTCGTCGACGAGCGCCACCGCCAGCGCGTCCGCGCCGTTTTTCAGCGCTATATCCGCTTCCACGGCCATTCCGTGGCCATAGGCGTCCGCCTTGACCACGGCCAACAATCGCGCCTTCCCCCGAAGGCGCTTTTTCAAAGCTTTGACGTTATCGCTAAGCCTGCCGCGCGATATCGTCAAAGTCGCTTCCCGCAATTTTGCCGGAATCATAAACTGGATACCTGATTTTGGTCGAGCGATATGATGCCCATTTCGTCGAGCGCCGCCATTCCCTTATCCATATCGGAGAAGTGGAAAACTATAACCGCGTCGCTCTTCATGGACTGCACGCA
>JAUNBY010000156.1:0-4610 GCA_030526935.1 Clostridia bacterium | reverse complement strand
AGAAAAACAGAAATCTGTTTGATAAACATATTGCTTCCTCCATCGAATTCATCCAATACCATTATAGCATTAAAGCTTGCGATTATCAAGAACGCGGCGCGCTTTTCCTTCGAAACGCGGTATGCTCTTGGGCGGAACCAGCTTTATATCGGCGGAAAGTCCGAGAGTGGACTTGACCTTTTCGGCGATCATCTTTTTATAAGTCTGCATCTGGCCCACGGTATCGGCGAATATCTCGTCGTTTACTTCGACTTGCAACTGCATGGAGTCGGTTGGCCCTACGCGATCCACGACGATCATGAAGTGCGGCGAGGCGTTGGGTATCTCCATGAGCACCGTCTCGATCTGGCTCGGGAACACGTTGACTCCGCGAATGATGAGCATATCGTCGGAGCGTCCCTTTATCCTGTCCATGCGAACGTTGGTTCTTCCGCACTCGCATTTTTCGACGTTGAGGCGGCAAAGGTCGTGAGTACGGTAGCGAAGAAGCGGGGTTCCCTCTTTGGTAATGGTCGAAAGCACCAGTTCGCCGCTCTCGCCATATGGCAAAACTTCCAGCGTCTCGGGATTTATTATCTCGGGTATCACGTGATCCTCGTTTACGTGCATACCATTTTTATACAGGCATTCGCAGGAGACGCCCGGCCCCGCCATCTCGGTAAGACCGTATATATCAAGAGCGTCGATTCCCAGCAATTCCTCTATGCGCGCCCTCATGTTCTCGGACCACGGCTCGGCTCCGAATATACCGGCTTTGAGCTTTAATTTCCCGGGATCTATGCCCATATCGCGTATGGTTTCGCCTATCAGCATGGCGTAAGAGGGAGTGCAGCAAAGTATTGTGGAACCCATGGCCTGCATCATGTTAATCTGCCTTTGGGTATTGCCGCTGGACATGGGAATGACCATGGCTCCGACTTCGGTCGCGCCCTGATGAAGTCCCAGACCTCCGGTGAAAAGTCCGTATCCGTAGCATATCTGAACGATGTCGTCGGCGGTTCCTCCGGCCATCGTCACGCTCCTGGCCGCCATTTCAGTCCATACGCCTATGTCGTTTTTCGTATAACCGGTTACTATGGGCATTCCCGTCGTTCCCGAGGAACCCTGTATCCTTATAATGTCGTGCTTTGGAACGGCGAACAAACCGTAGGGGAAGCCTTCGCGCAGGTCGGGCTTGTCGGTGAACGGGAGGTATTTGAGGTCATCGACCCCGCGTATATCCTCGGGCTTTACGCCCTTCTCGTCCATTCTCGCGCGGTAGAGAGGAACGTTTTCATATACTCTCTTAACCGTCTTTTTAAGCCTTTCGCTCTGGATTTTTTTCAGTTCCTCGCGATCTATGCATTCCATTTCCGGGTTCCAGATATTCGCGGTTTTATGTTCGCACTTCATAAGTCGTTACCTTCCTAATGTTTGTGATTGTTTTATTATGCGCATCCGGCGTTTCTGCCAAGCTCGAAGGCTTTTATATTCACTTCGAGGAACCTCTCCGGTACGCATGTCCTTATCGCCGCGTGCCACTTTTCGACGTCGCCCGACAGTATGCCGCACAGTACGCCAAGAAGCACCAGGTTGACGCTTCTGGCCTCTCCCGCCTCGAGCGCCAGCTTCATGGCGTCCACCACGACGAGAGAGCATTTCGCAGATAAATCCTCGATGAGGTTCTCGGGATACTTCGCGTCGCCGATTATCACGGGCATGGGGTCGATCTGGCCGCTGCTCAGAATTATGCGGCCGCCCTTTTTGAGATATGAAACTGCCCTCATTGCCTCCATTTCCTCAAAGGCGATGATGTAATCGGCAGAACCAAAGTCCACTATGGGCGAGGCTATGTCGTTTCCGATTCTGACATATGTAACGACGCTTCCGCCTCTTTGAGACATGCCGTGAACCTCGCTCACCTTTACGTCCACCCCCGAGGACTGCGCGAGCGCGCCCAATATGCGGCTCGCCAGCAGCGTTCCCTGTCCTCCGACGCCAACGATGACTATATCCGTTTTCACTTGTCGTCACCTGTCCTTTCGATTGCGCCCACCGAGCAGGTATCAAAGCACAGCGAGCAGCCGACGCACTGATTGGGGTCGATTTTGACCTTTCGGCCGACGCGGGATATGGCGGGACAGCTGAGCTTCATGCATCTGCCGCAGCCTACGCACTTATCCCCGTCCACCCTGTAAGGCTTCGCGGTACGCTTTTTATCGAGAAGCGCGCAGGGGCGCCTGGCGATTATGACGGATACTCCGTTATATGCCGTTTCTTCCTTTAATATAGCCTCAAGTCCCTTGAGGTCGAACGAATCGACGGTCTTAACGCGCTCGACGCCGCAGCCCCGGCAAAGGGCGTCGAGGTCGATTTTTGGCGCGGGATTGCCGTGTATCTCGCGACCGGTGTTGGGATTGGGCTGATGTCCCGTCATGCCGGTGATGGTGTTGTCGAGTATGATGACGGTGATATTGCTTTGGTTGTATACGGCGCTTATGAGCGACGTCACGCCCGAATGCAGGAACGTGCTGTCTCCTATGACGGCGACCGTCTTTTGGGCGAACTGTTCTCCCCTGGCGTGGAAGAATCCCTGCGCCATGCCTATTGAAGCGCCCATGCAAAGCGTGGTATCCAAAGCGCAAAGCGGTTTGAGCGCTCCGAGAGTATAGCAGCCTATATCGCCCGTGACGTGATAGCCGAGCCTGCTCAGCACCGAGAAGGGGCCTCTGTGGGGACACCCGGCGCACATGACCGGAGGCCTTCCGGGGATGGGCGAGGGGGTGAGTATTTCAGGGAGTTCTTTTCCGAAGGCGGCCTTCACCTTGTTTACTGAAAGTTCGCCCTGAAGACCCGTGAGGTTCACGCCTTCAACGGGGATTCCCCACGCGGCGATTATATCCTCCATAAACGGCTCGAGTTCTTCTATCACTACGAGCCTTTCGACTTTCGAGGCGAAATTCTCAATGAGCTTGCGCGGCAGCGGGTAGACGACGCCGAGCTTTAATATGGAAGCTTCGGGCAGCGCTTCGCGCACGTACTGATAGGATATCCCCGAGCAGATCACTCCAATAGCTCCGTCTTTGATCGTCATCCGGTTTACGGGACACTCTTCTACGTATTGAGACAATTCTTCCATGCGCTTTTCGACCGCTATATGGCGCGGTTTTGCCATGGCTGGCATCATCACGTATTTTGCCGCGTCCTTTTTATATTCCTTAATCGGAACCTCGACGCGGTCTTTCATATCCACCATGCTTCTCGAGTGCGCGATTCGGGTTGTGATTCTCAGCATAACCGGGGTATCGAACTTTTCTGATATTTCAAACGCCAGCTTTGCGAAATCCCTGCATTCGCGACTGTCGGAAGGCTCCAGCATCGCAACGTGAGCGCTTCTGGCGTAAAATCGGCTGTCCTGTTCGTTTTGCGAGGAGTGCATGCCGGGGTCGTCGGCGCAGACTATCAAAAGTCCGCCGTTGACGCCCGTATACGCCGCGGTAAACAGCGGATCGGCGGCGACGTTTACGCCCACGTGCTTCATGCAGCACATGGCGCGCGCGCCAGCCACGGACGCCCCGCAGCACACCTCAAGGGCGACCTTTTCGTTGGTGGCCCACTCGGTATATACTTCATCATACTCGGCCACGCACTCGGTTATCTCGGTGCTTGGCGTTCCCGGATAAGAGGACACTACGTTTACGCCTGCTTCCCACGCTCCGCGAGCGATCGCCTCATTACCCAACATAAGTTTTTCCGACATATTATTCCCCCCAATTCGACGGAGTGGCTGCATTATAGCAAACGGTTATGATAATAACTGAGTGTGCGAGTTAAACTTATGTAGACATAATATTGTAATAAATAAAACCGAATTGAGAGTGGAGAAAAGGCTTCGCATACGAAAGCCCTCTCGCCGGGGGCTTTCGGTCGCCTGTGCGCAGGGTTTTGTCATCGGGATGAAAGGCGCGATAGAAACGATTCCGAAAGAGTGCAAACCTCATGCGTCATTAACGCGTTTCCTGTGATCGCCTGACTATTACTTACCACAAATTGGTTACATTAATTATTACTCCAAAATATTACATACATACGATGCGAATTGGAAGTAAAATTCGCGAAGATGCAAGGGAAATACTTGAAAAACTGTCGAGAAGCGGTTCGTACAATGTGACCGTGGAATATGATCCAATGGATTTGAACCGCGACGGAAAGGTTGACACCAGGGATGCCGTAATGCTGCTTATGAGGGTTGATGAACGGCAATCCGACTGACTCATCGTGCGGCTAAGCGCCTTTGGCTCTTAGCTGCACGATACCGGCTTCGTCGAACGCTTTCCTTTCAGGCAAAGCTGCATTTGCTCAATCATTTGTATTGCGATATTGTTTGTAAATGCAAATAGCGACCTGCGAGGGGCGGCATCAGATTTATTTGATGCCGCCCTGTAGCTTTGAGAAAGATGTTTATTGGCAGACTCCGCGTAGTTTAGAAAGGAATCAGGCCAGCTTTACCGCGCTCATGCCGGCGACTACCCCCGTCGCTCCTGCTATTGAGATTATATTTGTTGATACCAAAGACAGCGCGCCGGGCGCGTCGATTGTGGCGATTGCCTGCGCCGAGTACATTACGGGGG
>JAUNBY010000155.1 GCA_030526935.1 Clostridia bacterium | reverse complement strand
ACGAATCGATGACGGATGAGGAGCTTGCCCAGATGCAGGCGGAAGCGGAGCAGGCCAGAGCCGAAACCAATTACTTCTCGGTCGCGACCCGCGCGGTGTTCATGCCGTTTTTCAGCGTATACGCGAGCTTTAACCAAAACCCTGACGGGCTTAATCTGTTGTTCGCGCTGTTGTCGCTTATAATTCCTGTCCCAGCGGCGGTTGGCTATCTCATGGGGCCGTCTTTCAGGCTTAAAAAACTCAAGGCTATTGAGACCGGCAAGAAGCGCAAGCTCAAAAAGCTCAAGGTCGCGCAGAAAAAGCATGAGGCTAAAAAGCCAAAAATGGAGGTATGACGTTTTATTTTACCTCTTTGACGGAATAAAGCTTGTTTTGCGCTAATAAGTATGCTAGAATAGGATGAAGTGTATATGCGCGTTATCGCGGGGTCGGCCAAGGGGCGCAGGCTGTTTTCTCCCGACGGCATGGATACCAGGCCTACGACCGACAGGGTGCGCGAGTCGCTGTTTTCGATACTCGCGGGAAGGGTGACAGACGCCCGGGTGCTTGACCTGTTCGCGGGTTCGGGGGCGTTGTCCATAGAGGCGTTGTCAAGGGGCGCTCAAAGCGCCGTGATAAACGACTTTTCCCGCCAGGCCGTCAGGTGCATAGAAAGAAACGTGAACCTCACCGGATTTTCGGACGCGTGCGTTATAATGTGCCGCGACTGGAAAAGCGCCCTCGAAAGGCTTCGCGGCCACAAATTCTCGCTCGTGTTCTTCGACCCTCCGTATAGCAGGCTCGATTATTACACAAACGCCTGTGAAGCCCTGGCGCGGTTGGATCTGCTCGACGAAGATGCGACGATCGTCATGGAGCGCCGCTCAAAGGACGCGATAGAGATTCCTGATGATTTTTTGCTTCGCGACGAGCGTCGATATGGCGATACGACGATAGCTTTTGTTACAAGGAGAGTATCAGGCGAATGACGATTCTTTATCCGGGAAGCTTCGACCCGCCCACGAAGGGGCATATAGACATAGCCAGAAGAGCCGCCTCCATGTACGACAAGGTTATCGTCATGGTTTTGATGAACCCGTCCAAGCGGTCGCTCGTCAACGTCAACGACAGGGCCAAACTGTTGCGGATGTGCTTTAAGGACGTTGAGAATATCGAGGTCGAGATCGGAGAGAGGCTGTTGATAGACGCGGTAAGGCGCGCGGGCGCCGACGCCATATTGCGCGGCCTTCGCGGAGAACC
Organism: Clostridia bacterium; assembly: GCA_030526935.1. Taxonomy (GTDB): domain Bacteria; phylum Bacillota; class Clostridia; order Christensenellales; family Aristaeellaceae; genus JAUNBY01. The sequence continues at coordinate 5,884 of JAUNBY010000155.1, read as the reverse complement.
CGATTACGAGAGCGAAAAACCCGTCGCGGAGGCGTTTTTAAAGATGTACGGCGTCGAGACGGTGTTCATGCAGTCCGACCCGGCGCTGAGCTTCGTAAGTTCCACCATGGTAAGGGAGATAGTAAGGCTCGGAGGAAACGCCAGGGGACTGGTTTGCGACGAGATATATAGCATGGTTTTAAACGCCTATTCAGGGCGCAATGACTGAAGGGGGACTAATTATGGCTAACGAAAACGACAGAATCTACGACGAGTTTGACGAGAACGCGTCAGGCGCGGGTCAGCCGGATGTTAACAGCGAGCAGGACGCGAACGCCAATATACCTACAGATGACGACCATACGTATTTGATGACGCTGCTCAACTATCTTCAGGACGCCATAGAGTATGCCAGCGTCGTTCCCCTCACGGGAAAGCGCCTGGTCGATACGGACATGTGCATGGATATACTCAGGGATATCCGCGGAAACCTGCCCCTCGCCATACAGTACGCCGAGCAGGTCATGCGCGACAGGGACAATATCATCGACAGCGCCCAGCGCACCGCCGCCAACAAGTTGCAATCCGCCGACGTTCGCGCTAACGCGGCGATAGACGACGCGGCGAGGCGTTCTCATCAGATGCTCGAGGAGGCGCAGGCGAGGGCGGACAAGATTATAAAGGACGCCGAGATACGCGCCCGCGCCATGATCGACCAGAACGCCATAAAGATAGCGGCTCAGAACGAAGGGCGCGCCATAGTCAACGAAGCCCGCGCCGAAGCCAACGAGCGCAGGCTCGAGGCCAGCGCCTATTCCGAGGATATGCTTATAAACGTCGAAAAGGAACTGCAGCGCGCCGCGGACATGGTGCGTCAGCGCCGTCAGTCCTTGGGCGAGAAGAAATAGAAGGGGGAAAAGTATGACTATTAAGGAACTTAAGGAGCAGGTATTCGAGGCGAATATGCTGCTTCCCAAATACAATCTCGTCACATTTACCTGGGGGAACGTATCCGCCATAGACCGCGAGCGCGGAATATTCGCCATAAAGCCCAGCGGCGTTCCTTATGAGGACATGAAGGCCGATCAGATGGTCGTATTGGATCTGGACGGCAAGACCGTTGAGGGGACGCTTAATCCCTCGTCCGACACTCCTACGCATATAGTGCTCTACAAGAGCTTCGAGGCCATCGGAGGCATCGTTCACACCCATTCGACGATGGCGACCGCTTTCGCTCAGGCTGAAAAGGATATACCCTGCTTCGGAACCACTCACGCGGATTATTTCTACGGCGCGGTGCCCTGTACGCGGATGCTTACCGACGACGAGATCAATAACGACTACGAGTGGAATACCGGCCTCGTAATCGCCGAGACATTCGAAAAACGGGGACTCGATCCCATAGCTACCCCCGCGGTCGTCGTTCGCAAGCACGGCCCGTTTACATGGGGAAAGACCGCTGATAAGGCCGTCGAGAACGCGGCGGTGCTCGAAGTGTGCTGCAATCTGGCGAGGCTCACGCACTGCATAGACGCGGACATTCCGCCCGCCAATAAGACCATCATGGACAAGCATTATTTCCGCAAGCATGGAGCCAACGCCTATTATGGACAGCGCTAAGCCCTTCGTAGACCTGCACGTCCATACCTGGTATTCTGATTCCACGCTTTCCCCCGCAATGGCGGTACAGGCCGCGTCGCAAAACGGCGTAGGCCTTTTGGCTATAGCCGACCACGAGGGCTTTCAGGGAAGTTTCGAGGCAAAGCCCCTGTGCGAAAAAGCGGGAATAAGGTTCATACCCGCCTGCGAGACGCAGTGCATGTCTGAAAGCCATGTGCTTTACCACATACTGTGTTACGCCATGGACCTCACAAAAGGCCCTCTGGCTTCCATGGTCTCCCAAAACAGGCGCATATTGGACGATATGAGCGTATGGCTCGTTGAAAAGATGGCTAAGGACTATCCGCAATTGTCCCGCGAGGAATACGAACTGTATTCATACGACAGATCGCGCGGGGGATGGAAGGGGCTTGGCTATCTCATGGAGAAGGGGATAACGGCGTCTCTCAGAGAAGGCTTTCCCCTTTACGAGAAGTACGGAATACGCTACGATACCGCGGGCTTCCCCGCGCTTGAACGGACTATCGAAGCCATACACCTGTCCGGCGGGCGGGCTGTCGTGGCGCACAGCGGGCACACCCTTCGAAAGCTCGAGTCAGACGATTTTAAAAGGGAGATTTATTCGCTCGTAGAATGCGGTCTTGACGGCATCGAATGCTACTACCCCCTGCATAGCGGGGAAGTGACGGAGCTTTTACTGAACATCTGCCGCTCCCGCGAGCTTATGATAACCGCCGGAAGCGACTGTCACGGCGATTTTGGCAGAACGCGGGTCGGGCAGATGGACATAGACGCATCAAAAATTGATTTAAGGGGGATTTAGTATGCCGCTTATAATGCAAAGGGAATCGAGCGATGAGGCCGTACTGCGTCTCGCTTACGACATGGCGCAGGCTGCCAGAACCGCCCCGAAAGCCAACGGCTACGACCGGCTTTCCATAGCCGTTATATACGGCGAGGAAATGGAACAATTGGCCGCGCATATGTGCAAAATGGCCGAAGAGGGACGCGCCGGGGCGCACTTCGTTCGCGACGCCGGCAACCTTCGCGCGTCGCAGGCCTGTGTGTTGATAGGAACGGATTTAGGCCCCAAATCCTCCGGTTGCGCAAGCTGTTCCTTTACCAACTGTCCTTCGCAAAACGGCTTTGCGGGGAATCCTGTGTGCGCGTTCGCATGCCACGATCTTGGCCTTGCGGTTGGCTCGGCGGTATCGCTTGCCGCCGACCGCCGAACCGACAACAGGGTTATGTATTCGGTCGGTCAAGCCGCCGTAGACCTCGGATGGCTTGGCGAGAATGTCCGCTACGCCATGGGAATCCCGCTGTGCGCGACGGGAAAGAGCATATATTACGACAGGCCGAAGATCAGTTAAAAGGCGCGTATGCCGCGAGATTGGCGCAAAAAGTATACTCACCCATCGAATTATTCGCCGAAATATTCGAGGCGCTCGAATATTTCCTCAAAGATTATTTCACAATAAACGCCCACGGTCTTAATTGACAAATCTCGGTTGAGATGGTATATTCGCTAAGATTTGGCGGCGCGTTATGGAGCGCAAGAAATTGAATGCAGGTGAGCGAATATGGACGGATCGTGTACAGCCGGGTTCCGTAAAAGGAAACGGCTGTTTTTTCTGTTCGCGCACGAACTCGCATTTCGATTCATCGCGCCGTTAGAAACAAAAGGAGGAAGTTTCATATGGCGGCGGTGCAGGACAAAAAGACCGTGATCGACGGCGATTATTCTCTGGAGGCAGTCCCTTCTTCGGCTCGCAAAGGCTTTATCTCCATGTTCTTCATAATGCTGGGATTCACGTTTTTCTCGGCCAGCATGTGGACTGGCGTTTCACTGGCGCAGGGGCTTGACATGAACGGCTTTATAGGCGCGGTCGTGATAGGCGGAGCAATACTGGCGGCGTATACCGGGGTTCTCGGATATATCGGCTGCGAGACCGGATTATCATTCGACCTTCTGGCTCATAAATCCTTTGGTTCAAAGGGTTCATATCTCCCCTCCGCCATGATAAGTTTCACGCAGATTGGATGGTTTGGCGTAGGAGCCGCAATGTTCGCCATACCTGCCGCGAGCGAGTTGAACCGCATGATGGGAACCGATTACGAGTGGCTTTGCTATGTGCTTGTCGCGATAGTCGGCGTTTGTATGACGGGTTCGGCCTACTTTGGCATAAAGGCCCTTGAGATAGTAAGCTATATCTCCGTTCCCCTAATTGCCATACTCGGAACATGGTCTATGACCATGGCGATACGCGACGGCGGCGGCTTCGTCGCCATGTTCAATCAGTCGAGCGGATCATTGTCGCTGTTTACGGGTGTTGGTCTTGTCATAGGCTCATTCGTAAGCGGAGGCACCGCTACCCCCAACTTCGTGCGCTTCGCTAAGGACAACAAGACTGCCGTCATAACGACGGTAATAGCCTTCTTCCTCGGAAATACTCTGATGTTCGTCTTCGGGGGGACAGCCGGCGCTTTCGCCAACGGAGCGAACGACATATTCTACGTAATGATAGCGCAGGGACTCGCCATACCCGCTTTCATAGTGCTCGGGGCAAACATCTGGACGACGAACGACAACGCCCTTTATACCGGAGCTCTTGGCCTTTCAAACATAACCAAGGTAAGAAAGCGCCCCATGGTCATAGTATCGGGCATAATCGGAACCGTCGCGGCGGTATGGCTTTACAACAATTTCAGCGGCTGGCTCAGCGTCCTCAACTGCACTCTCCCGCCAATAGGCGCGATAATCGCCCTCGATTTCTTCCTCAACCGCGATAAATACAGGGAAGGCGTCAAGGACGAATACGATATTAACTGGGCCTCCATAATCGGCGTCATTTGCGGAGCGGTCGTCGGAAACCTCGTTACATGGGGAATCGCTTCTATAAACGCCATGGTCGTCGGATGCGCGTGCTATCTCATCGGGCGCGCTGTGTCGAGAAAGGGCAAATAAAGAAAATGCTTATAAAAAACCTTTATATCGAAAATTCCGAACATACGAGCGACATACGCGTAACGGACGGCAAGATCGAAAAGATAGGCGAAGACCTCATCCCGCTTGACGGCGAGCAGGTGTGTGATTACGCGGGGAAGCTTGCGCTTGCTCCATTTATAGAATCCCACATACACCTGGATACCTGCCTTACGGCGGGCGAACCTGTATGGAACATGTCCGGAACGCTTTTCGAGGGCATAGAGTGCTGGGCAAAGAGGAAGGACATGCTCACCCGGCAGGACGTCCGTTCGCGCGTGTCCCGCGCCCTCAGACGGATGGCGGGCAAGGGCGTTCAGTATGTAAGAACGCACGTCGATGTGACCGATCCCGATCTTACGGCCATGCGGGAGTTAATAGAGCTGCGCGAAGAATACAAAGACGTGATGACCATTCAGATCGTCGCCTTCCCACAGGAGGGCATATTGAGTTTCCCCAACGGCAAGGCTCTGCTTGAAGCCTCCGTAAAAATGGGCGCCGACGCCGTAGGCGCGATACCGCATTTCGAGTTCACCCGCGAATACAGCGTGGAATCGCTCAACTACGCGTGCGAACTGGCGGTAAAATACGACCTGCTCGTAGACGTGCACTGTGACGAAATAGACGACGAAGCGTCGAGGGGACTTGAGACGCTGGCGGCGCGAGCACTCGAGACTGGACTTAAAAATCGCGTCACGGCGAGCCATACGACCGCCATGCACTCCTACAACAACGCCTATGTCGCGAGGCTCATGCGCCTTATAAAGATGAGCGGCATAAACTTCGTGTCCAATCCGCTGGTCAACACCCATTTGCAGGGGCGAATGGATACTTATCCCAAGAGACGCGGCGTGACCAGGGTAAAAGAACTTACGCAAGCGGGAGTGAACGTCTCGTTCGGCCACGATGACATGTTCGACCCGTGGTATCCGCTCGGCGCCGGAGGTATGCGCGACGTGGTATTTATGGGACTTCACGTATGCCAGATGATGGGCTATGAGGACATAATAAATTCCTACCGCTTCATCTGTCAAAACGCCGCGAAAACGCTCAACCTTGGCGACGGCTATGGCATACGCGAAGGCAACGACGCGAACTTCATCGTCCTCGACGCCAAAAACTGGTACGACTGCCTCAATAACGACGCGGTCGTCCTGGGATCTTACAGAAAGGGCAAGCTGATTTCCAGAGGCGAGCCGTCGAAGACCGAAGTGAACTTCGCGTAATATGCGCGTTTATCGGGGACCCCGATTGAAACCCCAACTGCCCCCCAAAAAGAAGCAAAAAAAGGTAGCTCAT
>JAUNBY010000154.1 GCA_030526935.1 Clostridia bacterium | reverse complement strand
CCCACGCCCACGCCCGTCCCCACGCCCACGCCTCTTCCCACGCCAAGACCCACGCCCACCGGGACGCCTATTCCGCTTGAGATGTATTCCACTCAGGTGATGAACCTGCTGATGCCTGCGGATACGTCTGCCGCGGGCGTGGCCGAGGTTCAGTACATGTCGGTATCTTCTGCCGACTCCGACCAGAGCGTCATACTCGGGGGCTGGGCTTATTTATACGATTACGACGCGGAGCAATCGACCATATACCTGGTCGTATCCTCGCGCTCCGGCTCCGTGAACCGCTTTTATGAAACCGTCAAGCAGCCCGGCTTCGCGGGCGTCATACACGAAGGCCCCGGAACCAACCTCGAAAGGGCCGATTTCCGCGCGGCGTTCAGCGTCAAGACCTACGAGGAGGGCGCTTATAAATTGGGCGCGCTCGTCGAACAGCCCGTCCCCGGCACCCGCAATCAGAAGGTTTACGGCTATTACGAATTCGGCGCGCAATACGATATATACGTCCGGGGGAATAAGGTAATACAGGTGGGTTGAACCTTTGAAAAAGAATAAATCTTCGCTTTTAAAAAGGGTCGTGTTAAGGCACGGCCCCATGTTTGCCGCGGCCGTCATATCGATGTTCGCGGCGGTCGGCATGGATTTTCTGACGCCCATGATATTCGCCCAGTCCATCGATTCGGTGCTCAGCCAAAATAAGCCCCTGAGCCTTCCCTATCCTGTGTCTATTTGGGTCGAAAGGCTTGGCGGCAGGGAATTTCTGGCGGGCAACCTCTGGATAATAGCGCTTTCTATACTTCTCGCCTATATGCTGGCGGGCGCGTGCCAGTACCTGCGGGGCAGGTTCATAGCCAGGGCCAGCGAGGCCGCCTCGCGCGAGATACGCGACGAGCTTTACGGGCATATAATCAAGCTCCCCTTCGACAGGCTCGAAAGGAGTTCGGCCGGGGATCTGATACAGAGGTGCACCTCCGACGTCGAGACCATAAGGCGCTTTTTGTCCAATCAGATAATTGAGATATTCCGCGCGGTGTTCATGCTTATCGTGGCGCTGTTGGTGCTCGCGCGCATAAACGCGTCGCTTTGCCTTATTTCGGTCGCGCTCGCGCCGTTTTTGTGCGGCTTTTCATTTTTCTTTTACGGCCTTGTGAGAAGGCGCTTCGCGAAGGCCGACGCCGCAGAGGGCAGTATGTCGTCGGTATTGCAGGAAAACCTGGCGGCCGTTCGCGTCGTGAGGGCGTTCGGGCGGCAGGGCTACGAGATGGATAAATTCGAAAAGGCCAACGGCGAATTGCACGCAAAGTCGAAGTCCTTAAGCGACCTTCTCGCCATATACTGGGCGACGGGCGACGCGATAAGCGCCCTTCAGACGGGCATAACGCTTGTCATGGCCGTCGTGTACGCCGCGCGGGGTGAACTTCTCGCGGGGGAAGCGACGGTGTTCGTAAGCTACGTTTCGATGCTCATGTGGCCGGTGAGACAGTTAGGGCGCATACTGGCCGACATGGGAAAGGCGAAAGTCGCGGCGGGAAGGCTCGAACAGATACTCGAGATGCCCGTGGAGGACATGACGTCCGGCGGCCTTAAGCCGCCCCTCGACGGCGACGTGGTCTTCGACGGCGTATATTTCGGCTATGGCGGCAAAGACGTGCTCTCGGGCCTTTCGTTCACCGTTCCGGCGGGAGCCACCGTTGGCGTGCTGGGCGCGACCGGAAGCGGCAAATCCACGATAATGAGGCTTCTCGACAGGCTCTATGAGCCGTCCTCGGGACGGATAACCATAGGCGGGACGGATATAAAGCTCATCGACAAGGCGTATCTGAGAAGCCGCGTGGCCTTCATCGCGCAGGAAGCGTATCTCTATTCGCGCACGGCGAGGGATAATATTGCCTTCGCCCGGCGCGACGCATCCGGCGAAGATATCGATCGCGCCGCCCGCGTATCGCGTTGCGACGAATTCATATCGAGGTTTGAAAGCGGCATGGATACCATGGTGGGCGAGCGGGGCGTTACGCTGTCGGGCGGGCAGGCCCAGCGCATAGCCATCGCCCGCGCCATACTGACCGACGCCTCCATACTGATCTTCGACGACTCGCTGAGCGCCGTCGACACCCGAACCGACCGCGCCATACGAAAAGAGCTTGACGCCGTCCGGGGAAAGGCTACGACGTTTATAATATCGCACAGGCTCTCGACGCTTTGCGAATGCGATTTTACCATAGTCCTCGAAGGCGGAAAGGCGGCGGAAATCGGAAAGCACGACGAGCTCATACGCTCCGGGGGCCTGTATTCGAGGCTTTACCGCATAGAGCGGGATTTGGAGGACGAGATGAGGCAGACGGATTCGGGAGGCTCTGATGATGCGAAAATCTGACAGAGGGGGATTAAACGCCGGCCTTTGGATAAGGGTTCTCAAATACGCCAGAAAGTACTACGCGCTTTTGGCGTGGGTGTGCCTGACGATGATAGTATGCGCCGCTTGCGACACCTATTTCCCCATAATGACCATGCAGGCCATAGACGCCTTCATAACCCCGGGCACGACCGAGGGGCTTGAGCCCTTCGCTTTGAGGTATTTTTCGGTAGTGGCCCTTCAAAGCGCGACCGTATGGGGATTTTGCCTCATGTCGGGCCGGGTGGAGGTCGGGGTGTGCCGCGACATGCGAAACCTCGCCTTCAGGCGCATACAGGAACTCCCCGTCTCCTATTTCGACACGACGCCCACTGGCAATATAATCGCCCGCCTTACGACGGACTGCCAAAGGCTTGCCGACTGCATAGGCTGGAGCCTCATAGACATAATGTGGGGGACGGGCTATCTTTTGACGAGCATAGCGGTGATGTTCGGGATAAACGCGCGCCTTGCCCTGTGCGTATTGGCGGTGATACCGCCTCTCGCCATAACGACGGGGATATTTCAGAAAAGGATACTCGCGGCCTTCCGCGTCGTCCGCCGCGACAACGCCCGTATAACCGCGGCCTACAACGAGGGCATAACGGGAGCTAAGACGACGAAAATACTGGCGATGGAAAGGGAGATGGCGGGCGAGTTTGGCGAGGCGGCAGGGGAGATGTACGCCTCGAGCGTGCGCGCTCACGCGATATCGGCGTCTCTTCTTCCCATAGTCGTATCCCTCGCGGCCATAGCGACGTCGCTCGTTTTACAGGCGGGCGGGGCGAGCGTATTGACGGGCGAAATATCGCTTGGAACGCTGGCGCTGTTCGTGAGCTACGCGACTCAGATATTCAGCCCCATACAGCAGATTGCCCGCGTATTTTCGGACATACAGTCCTCCCAGTCGGCCGCGGAGCGCGTTATAGACCTCATCGAGACCACGCCGGACATCGCAGACAGGCAAGACGTCGTTGAGAAATACGGCGACGCCTTTTCGCCTGAAAGGGACGCGTGGGAAGACGTAGAGGGATGGGTAGAGTTTCGCGACGTTTCGTTTTCCTACAAGCACAATCAGCCCGTGCTCGAGCATTTTAACCTCAGCGTTCGCCCCGGCGAGACCATAGCGCTTGTCGGTGAGACGGGAAGCGGCAAATCAACCATCGTCAACCTGCTGTGCAGGTTTTACGAACCGGATTCGGGCCAGATACTCATCGACGGCGTGGATTACCGCGAGCGCTCGCTTGTGTGGCTCGAATCGCACCTGGGCTATGTGCTTCAGCAGCCCTGCCTCTTTTCGGGAACCATACGCGATAATATACGCTACGGCAATATGGCGGCTCGCGACGACGAGATACTTAAGGCCGCCCGCGCCGCGCGGGTTGACGAATTCGTAAGGGATTTGCCGCGGGGCTACGATACCCCGACGGGCGAGAACGGCGCGGGGCTGTCCGCCGGACAAAAGCAGCTTTTATCCATCGCCCGGGCGATAGTCGGAAACCCGAGGCTGTTCGTATTGGACGAGGCGACATCCTGCGTGGACGGCGAGACCGAGCACCTCATGAAAGACGCCATAAACGCCGCCCTCGAGGGGCGAACCGGCTTTATCATCGCGCATAGGCTTTCGACCATAAGATCCGCGGACAGGATACTCGTCATCGACGCGGGAAGGCTCGTCGAGCAGGGAACCCACGCCGAACTTCTGAAAAAACGCGGCCGTTACTACGAATTATACGTCAATCAGTTCACCCGCGAAAAAAGCGAGAAGGCGCTGGGCTGAGTGCGATTTATGTTAAAATTTGGCGTCAAATAGGAAATCGGGATGACAACGCAGAATTATTATACGATTATTTTCGTTGTCAACCCGCGTCCGGCGGAACTACGACGCGACTTTTTTCGCCTGAACAGTCGGTTATATATGAAGGCAAATTTTTCTTGTTCTCGCGGGTCGATGCTATCCGCGCGTGGAGGTGAGACTTATGCTGCTGACCAGGCTCAACATCGGCCTGTTCCCTCTGGGCGTGGCGTCGATACTGCTCGCAAACGGGCTAAGGCACAGGGAAGCGCCGCCTCAGAATATCATAAACTTCATCTGCGCGTTCATCATATTGTCCATATCGACCGACTTTGCGGCCGCCTGTTTGAAAGACGGCGTTATTCCGTCGTCGGACGAAGCCCTGGCCGCCGTGCATACGCTTTACTGCCTTATTAACTGCGCCATACTTATCGCGTGGCATTTGTACATATGCGTGAGCGTCTACGGCGCGGACGCGATTTATAGCCGAAAGCGCGCGGTAACGTGGACGTTTTTGCCATTGACGGCCCTGGTCGCCGCGGTGTTGTCAACGCCCTTCACGGGTATCATGTTCCGCGCGGAAGGCGGGGAAATAATCAGAAGCGGCGCGGGAATACTCATAATCGGGGTGCTGGCGGGATTTCCGGCCATGTGGGATATAATCAAGTGCGTATTGGAATCCTCGAGGGCGTCGTCTCTGGAGAGGCGATGGCAGTTGTTGCTTTTCGCGGGTTTTTCGCTGTTTCCGGCGGCGGAGTTCGCGATATTCATCGCGGGCGATGGGCAGTGGATGACATGGACGACGCTTTGCGTTGGCCTTATGATACTCTATATCAGAGCGCAGAGCGGCATGATAACGACGGATCCGCTTACGGGACTTAACAACCGCGGCGAGTTCGACAAATACCTTGAAATGCGCGTAAGGCGAAATGGCGAAGGGTCGGGTTTCTGTCTGTTCATAATCGACATAGACGACTTCAAGTATATAAACGACAAATTCGGGCACACGGCGGGCGACGAGGCGCTAAGGCGCATGGCCGACGCCCTTCGCGAGACGTTCGACTACTCGAACGCCTTCTTTGCCCGCATAGGCGGCGACGAATTCGCGATGATAATCGACGCGGACGCGCCGCCTGAAGAAACGATTCGAATGCTTGAAGGTGCGCTTGCGAAAAGCGACGCCCGCTACGGGACGGGATACGGCATAAAGGCAAGCGTTGGAAGCGCGGTGTTCGACGGCGTCAAGAGCGCGACCGAGCTTTTCGACGAAGCGGACAAAGCCATGTACGGCGAAAAAAAGCATCGGAGGGGCGAAATATGAGCGCGTTGGTTTATATACAGTCCCAGCTCATACCCATATTGACGCTCGCCACCGTATATATCGACATGAGGCGGCGCCTCATCGCCAGTATAAACAACAGGCTCCTTAAAAGAATCATGCTCGGCATGATGCTCTCTCTCGCGGTCGACGCCGCAACGTGGATGGCCAACGGCGCGCCGGGCATAGCCGGAAAGATTCTCGTACATTTGTGCAACTTTGTCTATTACGCGTTTACGGGCATAGTGTCGTTTGAGTGGTTTGTATACGCGACGCGGAGGATTCGCGGGCATTACGGCGGGTATCCCGCGCCGGCAATGGCGCTTATATCCGCTCCCATTGCCGTATTTTTCATACTTTTGATCCTCACGCCCTTTTTTGGATTTTTCTATTCCATCGACCAGGCCAATTTCTATCATCGTGGGAGCGTCACCTGGATTCAGCAGGCCATATGCGTCGCGTACATATTCATGGCGTCGGCGACGGGGCTGGTCTACGCCAGGCGCGCGAAAATACCGTCGATCAGGCGGGAATGCCTTTTGATAGCGTCGTTTATTATTCCGCCGGTGGCGATGGGACTGTTGCAGCTCGCGTTTATCGGAACGACGCTTATGTGGCACGGCGCGGTGCTGTCGGTAGTGTTTTTGCACGTCAACCTTCTGCACAGCCAGGCGGCGCTGGACGGAATGACGGGGCTTTACAACCGCCGAAGCCTCGACGAGCGGCTTATGAAGCTCGTAGGGCGAGACTATGCGGACAAGGGCGATCTGTTCGTAATACTCGTCGACATAGACGGCTTTAAGTCCATAAACGACGAATATGGCCACGTCGAGGGCGACAGGGCGATATGCTTCGTCGCGAACAGGCTCAAATACGCCTTTTCAAAGACCGACGCGTTCATCTCCCGCTACGGGGGCGACGAATTCGCCGTGTTGATAAACCACGACAGCGAGAGTCTCGTTAAGTCCATAGTCGATTCGCTGAGGCGACCCATATACAATTGGCGACCCAACGCGCCCGATCCTCTGTCCATATCCGCGGGGCTTGTCAGATACGATTACGCCCGACCCACTACGCCCGAAAAGCTCCTCAAACTCGCCGACGACGGTATGTACAAGGACAAGCAGCGAAAAAAGCGCGCGGCGCAATATTCGGGAGGTAACGCGTGAATATTATAATCTATGCCTCAAAGCGCGATTTCAACGTTCAGAAGGCGGAGCGCTGGTTCAAGGAGCGCGGCGTAAAATACGCGTTCATGGACATAAAGAAGCGACCCGTGGGCAAGCGCGAGATGGAGCTTTTTTATCAAAAGCTCGGCCGCGCGGGGCTTGTCAATCTCCAAAGCAAACAATACCTTGAGAGCACCGCCAGATTCCTGCAGACGACGGGGCCTTTTATAGAGGCGCTCATGGAAAAGCCCGAACTTCTCAATACGCCCATAGTCAGAAACGGCAACGAGGTGACCTCGGGTTATAAGCCGGAGGTCTGGGTCGGGTGGGAGTAGGCGGAGGATGTACGACAGGCGCAGCGGGAGCGCATTGCGCGCCCCTGCGGGGTTCGTTGGCGCGTGAGCCGCGAATACGCGCAACCCACGCAACACAAGCAAGGTTTGCGTAGGGGCGTCGCAT
>JAUNBY010000153.1 GCA_030526935.1 Clostridia bacterium | reverse complement strand
CGCTGCGGCGGGCACCTGGCGCTTCGCGCGGTCTGCGACCCCCAGAGGGGAAGGCTTCTGATGCGCGGCTTGCGCGTTACGGACAAGTCCAGCTTTATCTGCGACGTGACGACTATCCCCGCCTCAATTCCAAATTGAATTACCCAGCCGACGAAACAAGGGTGAACAGTAACAATAAAAGCTCATTTTCAACCTCCACGCCACGATATATGGCGTTAATTACAGGACGCCGGTTCCATAAGTCGCGACTCGATTCAAAGGATCGGGCCTTTATAGTCCGAATCGCGCGACATATCGTTACGCGTACGAAAAAGCGCCAAGCTTCATTTCTGGTTTGAAAAGCCGCGTTCGCCGCTATCCGAAAACGTCCGAAAACGTAACGCAACGTGCAATTCTTCGCGTAAAATTCTACATTGACAAAATCACCGTAAAGGAATATACTGGAAATGGGTTATTATATGCATAGCCAGTCGTATACAAAAGAGAGTATCAGCATGAATCGTAGCGAAGCATTTGAAGAACAGAACATCGAATCGTTAAAGGCGGAATTGCGCCGCGCTCAGGAACGCCTGAAAATCATATACCAGAATACTTCGCTGAGCAGTTGGGATTACAATATAAAAACCAGGGAAATCACGCAAAATCAACGGGCGATGCAGCTTCATGGATTTGATGCGGTTGTCAAAAATGTTCCGGAAAGCCTGATTCAAAATGGCTATGTCCATCCGGATTCCGCGCGGGAGTTCCTCGAAATGTACGACAGGCTATTCGCCGGGGAGCCTCGGGCGGAAGGCGTATTCCGCGTTCAGACCGCCGATCGGTCGGGATACTGGTACGAGCATATATGCTATACGGTGATGTTTGACGAAAATGGCATTGCGGATACCGCAATCGGCATTTCTACGGATGTCAGCGCGGAAATGCGGATGAAAAGGGACTCCGAAACAGACGATTTGACGCAGCTTTTAAATCACAGGACTTTTTTTGACAGAGCGACCGTGATAATTGAGGAATCCCCCGGCATTCAGCACACGCTCGCCTTTATCGACATAGATGATTTCAAACAGATTAACGATACCTTTGGCCATATAACGGGCGACAGGATACTTACGCACGTCGGAAAATGCATAGGTCAGGCGTCCGGGAATATCGATAAAACCGTCGTCCCGGCGCGGGTAGGCGGGGACGAGTTTGCGGTTATGATAAAGGACGCGAGCCGCGAGACCGCCGCCAAATACGCGGAGGAACTTCTGCGTCTTTTATCGCTTCCCACGGCGGACGGAATAAAGGTGAGCGCCAGCATAGGCATCGCCCTGTTTCCCTCAAACGCCTCAAGCTTTTACGAATTGTATCTTGCGGCTGACCGCACGGCTTACAATATAAAGAGGAATGGGAAGAACAGCTTCAGCTTCTACGACGATATGTTCACCGGCGACGAGGAGACGCTGCGTCTGCGCCAGCAGTTTTTATCGGATACCATCGCCGGAGGCATGATGGGCGGCTATATCGAGGAAGGATTTCCATATTACTTCATCGACGAGAGAATGCTTCAATGGCTCGGATATAACGACGAAGCCGAGTTCGTTCGCCATATAGAGGGATTGATAGAAAACTGCATCCATCCCGACGACAGAAAATACGTCAACGACGAGGTTGAAAAGCAGCTTGCGCGCACGGGACGGTACGCGGTTGACTATCGCCTGCGTAAAAAGGACGAAAGCTTCATATGGGTACACGACGTCGGCAAGCGCATGACGGCCGCCGACGGACGTCCCGCGATTACATCAGTGTGCTACGACATAACGGCTGAAAAAGAACACGCGAATTTGATAAACCGCCTTATTGAAGATACGAACGGCAGCCTTGCCCTGTACCGCGTCGAGGAGGATTGGAAGCTAACCCTTGTTTACGCCTCGCGCGATGTATGGCGTATAGCTAACTATACAAACGAGGAGTACAGGGTATTGTGTCGCGACGGTTTTTTGAATACCGTATATGAGATGGATCGCGGCATGGTGATGGAGCAGATAAAAACGGCGATCGACGAGGATATCGCAACCTCCGCCAACTACAGAGTGCCCGACAGAAACGGCGGCTACATATGGATAAGCGGCGTTTTTTCCAAATTCGGAGACGACGACAGCCGCCCGATTCTTCGCGCCGTCTTCATGCCGGCTCCCCTGCAGTTCGAATTGCGGATGCAGTCGCTTAATTCGGATACCATTGGAGTAGATGTGATAGACGACAAGACGGAGGAGTTGTACTACGCCAACGAAGCATGCTTTAAAATACACGGAGTCCCGGCGACGGACATAACCGCCAAGACGTGCCACGAGGCGTTTTACGACAAGCCACATACCTGCGAATTCTGCTGGCGAAACTCAATCGACGCCTCGCCGCAGAACGAATACGTACATATCGCCAATAATAAGACGATCAGCATCGAAGCCCAGAAACGCCGCTGGAACAACCGCGACGTCGTAATAGTATATATAAAAGACGTAACTCAGAAATACGAGCTTCAAAGGCTTCGCGACGAACTGATGAACAATATCCCGGGAGGAATATGCCTGTTTCGCATAGGAAAAGACGATTTGGAAATTCTCGCCTTTAACGACGCGCTCGCGCAGGTACTTGGCCTCGACTCTTCAAACGCGTTATGCGATGACAATAAACAGTCGCTTTTCGGTTGCGTCCACCCGGACGACCTTCAGGGACTTCAGAATTTTATAAACGAAAACGTGATAAGGCCCGGAAAGCATTGCGAGTACCGCTACAGGATCTGGCATCAGACCAAAAACGCCTACGTCTGGATAGAGATCCGCGCGAACATCGTAAGGCAGGGCGACGAAACCATGGCATACGTAATATATTCGGACGTTACCTTTACAAATCAGATTCAGCAGGAACTGGAAAACAGCAACCGGGCGATGGAGATCATATTGCGCTACGGAAATCTGGGCGTATGGACTTACGATCTGGACACGAAGCGGCTTATTCAGAAATTTTCCACTTACAAGGCCTACGGATACGATATAGTCTGTGAAAACATCCCCTATAGCTACATAGAACAAGGGGTCATACATCCCGACGACGCCGACGCGTACCGCGAATGCTACGAGAAAATTCTTGGCGGATTTGAAAGCAGCGATTGTGTGGTTCGGGTATTCGTGCGAACGATAAGTATATATCAGTGGGTACATGTATACCTCGTAAGGCAGGCCGATCTCGCCGACGGAAGCCGCCGCGCCATAGGATTCTGCGTAGTGGTCGATAAGGAAATCAACAGCATAAAGCAGCTCGAACAGGTGAAACTGAAGCTGCAGCAGGCAAATACCAGATTTGAACAGCTTCTTCAATACGTGGACGCGGGCGTCGTTATCTACCGGTATTCGATCGATAGCCGCGTTCGCATCGAATACGTCAGCCAGGGTTTTTTAAGACTTTGGGGAGGCACCGAGGACGAGATAATGGCTACGTTTGTCCGAAGCGGTCACGCGGAGAACGTCGATTCCGAATATCTGCGGGAAGTTGAAAACGCCTACCGCACAGCATATAAAACGCTCGAACCCACGCAAATAACCTATCGCGTAAACTATCCCAACAAGGATATACAGTGGATAATGCTCAGAATGCGGGCGGTTCGGACCGGCAACGACGTTATGCTCTACGCCAGCTATAACGACGTTACCGACATGGTATCGGCGCAGGAAAAGCTCAGTCAAAGCCAGGAGATGATAGAGGCGTCGTGCTCCTTCGCGAACATATGGTTTTTCTCGTATGACATCGACAATAACGTCGCTTATATGGGCGAAAAGCTGATGCGCGATTACAATGTTCCAAAGGTAGTCGAGAATTACTTCGACGAGATATTCAAGTATAATATAATAAAACCGGAATACCGGGATTTATACAAAGAGCAGTTCGCCAGGTTTTCTAACGGCGAGGATGAAATAAGCTTTGAGATACAGTCATCTCTCAACGGCGAGGTTCACTGGACGCGAATCAGGGGCAAGGTCGTCGGGCAATACGCGAACGGCAGGACGGCGGCCATATCCGCTCAAACCATCGATACAGAAAAGGTAATGCAGGCGCGCCTTGAGATGGAGCGCGCGAAAACTCAGAAGAACACTGAAAACCTCCTGCTCTACTTTGTCGCCAATGTAAGTAAAAACGCCATCATTGAATATAAGGGCATGTCAAAATCCGAAACGTCCTATCCCATGGACGTCTCTATGGATGACTTCATCAAAAGCGTATATTCGCGGCACATTTATGAATCGGACAGGAAAAAGGCGGAGAGGGTTTACGACAGGGAGGGCCTTATCGCCAACTATCATAACGGCGTGCTGAACGAGGAGTACACATCCTACATGCCGGCTTCGGACGGGATAATCCGGCTCACAAGGCACGTGGATCATCTTTTGCAGGATCCCATGACGAGGGATATACTGCTGTATGAATACGTCTATGACATCAGCAAGGAGCAGATCATGGACGCGATTCTGCAGATGGAAATCAACTTCGGATATGAAGCCATCGGCTTCCTCATCGTCAGCGAAGATCAGTTTACCGTTTTGGAGATAAACGGCGAGGACAACCACGCGTACTCGACCATAACCTCCTTCTCGGGCTATATGCGCGATTACGCGGAAAAATGCGTCCATCCCGAGGATCGCCAGCGTTTCCTGGATCACTACCTGAATCGCGACTTCGTCAACGAAAAGCCGTCGCATACGCAGGTCGTTTACAGGGGAATCGACGATGGCAACGTGCAGTATTATAAGGGCACCCTCTATCTGCACGAGGAGGAAGACAAGCGCTTTTGCACCCTTACGCGCCGCAATCATACGCAAACCATGCTCAACGAGCAGATGGAGCGCCAGCGCCTCGAGGACGCGCTTAAGAAAGCGAGGGACGCCGACCGGGCGAAAAGCGAATTCCTCGCCAGAATGAGCCACGATATGAGAACGCCAATAAACGCCATAATGGGGCTGGGTTCGCTGACGGTCGACGCCTGCGAAAACCCGGAAGAAGTGCGCCTGAATATGACCAGGCTCCACTCCGCCAGCGACTTTTTGCTCAGCCTCGTAGACGATATACTCGATATGGCCAAGATAGAGGACAGGTCTCTCAGCCTGAATCTCGAACCTTATATGTACAGCGAGTTCCTGATGAATATGCAGACTATTTTCAGGCCGCAGTGCGAAGCCAAGGGCATACGCCTGACGTTTAAAAAGCCCGCGATTAACCCGATGATTCGCTGCGACAAGCTGCGGCTTGTGCAGATATTTTACAATATTTTTTCAAATGCCGTCAAGTACACCCCCGCGGGAGGAACCATCGACTACACCGTCAAAAACCTCGTCATAAAAGACGGCAGGCTTAGCGTCGATTACATCGTAAAAGATTCGGGGATAGGCATGTCGGAAGAATACCAGAAGCGCATGTTTGAGCCGTTTTCCAGAGAGGACAATTCCGTCACCGCCGAATTACAGGGCAGCGGACTGGGACTTAGCATAACGAAGCAGCTCGTTGAACTGATGGGAGGCAAGCTGCGCATCGACAGCAAAAAGGGCTCTGGTACGACGGTAACGGTCAGTTTGGGCTTCGAATGTCTGTGCGAGGACGCCAGGGAAGAAACGACGGGCGAAACCGTAAACGAGACGTCGCGGCTTGAGGGCAAGGTCGTGCTTCTGGCGGAGGATCACCCTCTGAACGCCGAAATCACAAAGAAACTGCTTGAAAAGAAGGGCATGACGGTTCTGTGGGCTAAGAACGGAAAAATCGCCGCGGAAATGTTCCACTCAAGCGAGATTAACAGTATCGACGCGATACTGATGGATATTCGCATGCCCGAAATGTCGGGACTGGAGGCGACCAGATTAATCCGTTCGTCTTCACGCGACGACGCCAAAACGATCCCTATAATCGCTCTGTCGTCCAACGCCTATCCGGAGGACGTTCAGCAGAGCATCAACTCCGGCATGAACGAGCATGTCTCAAAGCCCGTAGATCCGTCCGCGCTTTATCTGACGCTCGAGAAATACATGTAAATGACCAATATCAGGCATGTGAATATCCGGCGAATATCGTAGCGATATCGTAGCGCATCGGTTCAAACGGGCAAACTCGGCCTTGAAAGGCTTCGCGGAATATGCTATAATGCCGAAATGGAGGAATGCGAATGGGGAGACTTTGGATAAAGGAAATCATCAGGCACAGGATCGCGAGGCAATTTGAATCGCCTTGCGCCGTTGGGAACGAGCGCGAGACTCTGTCCCGGGCGCTCATCGAAATGGATATGCCTCAACCTATGTGGCTTGGAAAGCACGACAGGGAATATGAAAAGTTTCGAAGGACGGCGTTCACGGCGGAGCATTTTGTCGAACCCATAAGGTTTGATAAGCTTGAAATAGAGTATATCGACGATGAAAAGGAAAAAAAACAGCGCGAACGCGCGGGGAGGTATTACGATGAATAGGATACAGGGCGAAAAGATAACGCTGCGCGAATACAGATGGGAAGACCTCGCGGAAATTCGCAAGTGGGTGGTCGATTCCGACACCACCAGATTCCTGGGTTCCAATGTCTTCATCAAACCGCAGTCATGGGAGCAGACAGAGAATTATCTGCGCAATATACTCGACGGCGACGCCGGAGCTAATTTCGTAATAGCCGATAAGGAAAGCCTCGCCTATCTTGGACAGGTCAATTTGATGAAGATAGACAGCATCGCCCGTCACGCGGAATTGGGCATAGTAATCTCCCGCGAGAATCAGAGCAAGGGCTACGGGCGCGAGGCCGTCGAAATGATACTTAAATACGGCTTCGAGCAGCTAAACCTGAATCGCATATATCTCACTGTAGATAGCGCCAACGTCCGCGCCATCCGCGTTTACGATAATGTTGGCTTCCGCCATGAAGGACGCCTTCGCGAAAATCGCTACATCGACGGGCAATATCACGATACGCTTATAATGGGCATACTGCGCGACGAATGGAGGACGGTAAAATGAAGCTCGGCGTGGTCGGACTGCCTAACGTCGGCAAAAGTACATTGTTTAACGCCATAACCTGCGCCGGCGCGCAGGCTGCCAATTATCCGTTTTGCACGATCGAGCCGAATAC
>JAUNBY010000152.1 GCA_030526935.1 Clostridia bacterium | reverse complement strand
TTCGCGATCAGCAAAAAATAGGTCAGCAAAAAATATAAAAAACGCCTTAGCGTCCGAACTTATTCCCTCTTGACAAATCCCTGTTGCGGTATTATACTAATGGCACACGGTATACTGGTATACCACTCGGTATACCGGTATACTACAATCGCTTAATAGACAAAGGAGAACAGTGAGAATATGGAGAATCGTTATCTTAAATGGCTGTCCGGGAACACGAGTTCGATTTACTGGCACGACAGCGCGGTTATCGAGGAGTTGGACGAGGCTATAGGCAACGGCGCCTGCGGCATGACGACAAACCCCTTTTTGATCGCGTCCACGCTCAACGCCCATCCTGATTTTTGGAAAAACGAGCTTCAGGGCGTCGAAGACGGCGTTAAGGGCGACGAGCGCGCGGAGGAATGGATAGCGCAAACCGTCGGCTATCTCGCCCGCAAGCTGAAGGTATTTCGCAAAGACGGATTCGGTCGCGGCTATTGCTGCGCGCAGACTAACCCCACGCAGCCCGGCGACACTCAGGCCATGATAAAGACGGCCAAACACTACAGCGCGGGCACGGACAACGTCGTAATAAAGTTCCCCGCGACCAGAGGCGGCATAGAGGCTCTTGAGGAATGCGCGGCGCTCGGCATGAACGTAGCGGCGACCGTGAGCTTTACCGTACCGCAGGTTTTGGCGGTGGGCGAGGCGGTATCGCGCGGACAGGCGAAGGCTAAGGCAAACGGGATAAAGCCGGGCCTCGCGATAGCCGTGTTGATGGTTGGCAGACTTGACGACTATCTCAGGGACGTCATGAACGACACGCGCGCCGCCGCCACCGAAAGCGATATAATATGGGCGGGAACCGCGGCGATCAAGCGCGCCTACAGTATATTCAACGAAAGAAAGTACGACTGCGTACTCATGCCCGCCGGATGCAGGGGCGGCTATCACATCACGCAGCTTGCGGGCGCGAATATGATCATGTCCATATCCCCCTCCATAGCTAAGTCCCTCCTCGACGAGACGCGGTTCGAAGAACTCATAGACGCGGATGTAGACCCGGCCATAATCGACAGGCTCATGACAATGCCTGAATTCCGCAAGGCTTACGAGCCGGACGGCATGAGCGTGGATGAGTTTATAACATTCGGCTCGTGCAACAGGACGCTCGACCAGTTTGTGCAGCTCGGTTGGAATCTGCTCAAGGCCGTAAAGCTGTAACCTCGCGCCCGCGGGCATCGCGTAAGTCGCGCGCGAAATTGGGACTTGGCGGATTGTCCGCGCGATACCGCCTTTTCCGGGCGACGCCTTATAAAAGCTAAAATTTTAGATAGAAGGAAGTTATCACATGAAAATCGGATTTATTGGTTTGGGCATTATGGGAAAACCCATGGCGAAGAATCTCGTCAAAGCCGGGTACGAATTGACAGTCAGCGACAAATTCGCCGCCGCCGCGGTCGAGGAACTCGTGGCGATGGGCGCGAAGTCCGCGAAAACCAACGCGGAAGCCGCTCGCGAGGCGGACGTCCTCATAACGATGGTTCCCAACTCCCCGCAGGTCAAAGAAGCGCTTTTTGGCGAGGACGGCGCGGCGGAAACGCTCAAGCCCGGCAGCATAGTCCTCGACTGCTCCTCTATTAACCCCGTCGCCTCCCGCGAAATATGCGAAGAACTGGCCAAAAAGGGCGTTGAGATGATGGACGCGCCCGTTTCCGGCGGGGAGCCAAAGGCCATAGACGCAACGCTGGCGTTCATGGTCGGCGGCAAGCCCGAAATATTCGAAAAAGTCAAGGGCATACTCGAAAAAATGGGAAGCTCGGTCGTCCTCTGCGGTGATATTGGCGCGGGCAACGTGACGAAGTTGTGCAATCAGATAGTCGTCGCCATAAACATTGCGGGTCTCGCGGAAGCCATGACGCTCGGCCAGCAGTGCGGCGTCGCGCCCGAGAAGATATTTGAGGCCATAAAGGGCGGCCTTGCGGGTTCCACCGTCATGAACGCCAAAGCGCCTATGATGATGGATCAGAACTTCAAGCCCGGCTTCCGCATCAACCTTCACATAAAAGACCTCAACAACGTCGTGGACGCCGCCGCCAAGTACGACAGCCCCATACCGCTCACGCAGTCCGTGCTGGAGATGATGAAGATACTCAATCGCGACGGCGACGCCGCCTGCGACCACAGCTCTCTCATCAAGTACTACCAGAAGCTCACGGGCGAGCAGCTTCACCATTAATTAAATCGCGCCGCGGAACCGGAGGGCACATCGCTCACCGGCTCTTTAAATACTCACAATCCGCGCGAACGCGCGCGAAAGCTATGAGGTGGTCGCAATGAACGACATATTTGATCTTACGGGAAAAATCGCGCTGATTACGGGAAGCGCCAGAGGGCTTGGCAATACCGTCGCGGGCGGCCTTTTAAAAGCCGGGGCGACGGTTGTCATAAACGATGTAAGCGACGAGGCTTTGAAAGCGGCGCGGGAGGACTTCGCGCAAAAGGGCTATGATGTGCCCGGCTACGCGTTCGACATATCGGACGAGCCGGCCGTGGAAAAAGCGGTCGCCGCCATAGAGCGCGAGGTCGGCCCCATAGACATACTCGTGAACAACGCCGGCATTCACAGGCGCAACCTTCTCATCGACATGCCCGTTGAAGACTGGCGCAAGGTCATAGACGTAAATCTGAGCGGCGCTTTCATCGTGGGACGCGCGGTCGCGCGCGGCATGATAAAGCGCGCGCGCGGCAAGATAGTGAACATTTCCTCGATAAACGCGATGATGGTGCGCCCCAACATAGGCAACTACTGCGCGGCCAAGGGCGGTATAGTCACGCTTACGAAGTCCATGGCGACGGAATGGGGCAAGTATAATATCACGGTAAACGCCGTAGGCCCCGGATATTTTCTCACCGACCTCACGCGTCCGCTCAGCGAGGACCCTCAGTTCGACGCGTGGGTAAAAAGCGAGGTTCCGCTGTGCCGCTGGGGAAACCCCGAGGACATGATAGGTCTCGTGCTGCTTTTGTCGTCGAGCGGCTCTGACTATATAAGCGGACAGACCATATATATCGACGGCGGATGGCAGGCTTGCCTGTAGGATAAGAAAGTTTATTAGGAGTGAATTAAAAGTGAACGGGAAATACCAGCTTCTGACCGCCACGTCCATGGGCGTTCGCATTACGCCCATGAACTCTCAGCCCGTTGGCATTGGCAACACCTTCGTAATGCACTCCACGAGCGCGGAGTCGAACGTTTTAAACGTCGCGGCGTCTTTGGGCATGCGAACGAAGCTTCTCACGCGCTTTGTCAAGGACAGCCCCATAGCGGCCTTCATAAAGGGGGATCTTCGCAGGAGAAACATAGAGTTTGAAGGGCCTGACATCCCTCAGCAAGGCCCCTGGGGATGCCGGCATCAGTTCAACATCGCCGACACGGGCTACGGCGTGCGCGGACCGCGCGTGTACAACGACCGCGCGGGTGAGGTCGGACGGGATATATGCGCCTCGGATTTCGACCTTAAGCGCATATTCGTGGACGAGGGCGTCGAGATAGTGCATTTGTCGGGGCTTTTCGCCGCCATGTCGCCCACTACGGGCGAATTGTGCCTCAGACTCGCTGAACTGGCGCACGACAACGGCGCTAAAATCAGCTTTGATCTGAACTATCGCGCATCGTTCTGGAAGGGCCGCGAGGCGGAATTGCGGGAGGTGTTTACAGGCATAGCCTCCCGCGCGGACATACTGATAGGCAACGAGGAAGATTTCCAGCTGGCTCTGGGCGTAGCGGGGCCGGAGGCCGGAGGAAAGGATCTCGCCGGCAAGATCGATTCGTTCAAGGAAATGATACTTCGCGTAAGCCGTCAGTTTCCAAACGCCTCTACATTCGCGACGACCCTGCGCGAGGTCATAAACGCCAGCCAGCACAACTGGGGCGCCATAATGCGTATGAACGGCGAATGGAGCGTGGCGCAGCCGCGAACGATTCCCGTGCTCGACCGCATAGGCGGCGGCGACGGCTTTGTCGCTGGTCTGCTTTACGGGATTCTTCGGGGATTCAGCCCCGAGGACTGCCTGCACTTCGGCTGGGCGACGGGCGCCATGGCCGTCACGATGGAGGAAGATTTCGCGACGCCCCTCGACGAGGAACAGGTTTGGAGTGTTTGGAACGGAAACGCCCGCATAAAGCGCTAAGGAGGACGCAGTATGAACAAAGCTGACATAGGACTTATCGGCCTGGCTGTTATGGGAGAAAACCTCGCGATGAACATGGCGGGCAAGGGATTCACCGTGGCCGTATACAACCGCACCGTCGAAAAGGTGACGCGCTTTGTCAACGGCCGCGCGAAGGGCATGAGCATAGTGGGATGCGAATCGCTCGAGGCGCTTTGCGATGCCCTCAAAAAGCCCCGCAAGGTCATGATTATGGTAAAAGCCGGAACAGCCGTAGACGCTCTCATCGAAAAGCTCATACCGCTTTTGGACGAGGGCGACGTGATAATCGACGGCGGCAACGCGCATTATCCCGACACCATGCGCCGAACGGAATACGTCCGTTCAAAGGGATTATACTTCGTGGGCACGGGCGTTTCGGGCGGCGAGGAAGGGGCGCTCAAAGGCCCCAGCATGATGCCGGGCGGCGCTGTTGAGGCGTGGCCTCTCATAAAGCCCATATTCCAGTCGATATCAGCCCACGTGGACGGCGAACCGTGCTGCGACTGGGTTGGCGAAAGCGGCGCCGGACACTTCGTCAAAATGGTTCACAACGGCATCGAATACGGCGATATGCAGCTCATATGCGAAGCGTATCACCTCATGAAAAACTACGTCGGCATGGATGACGACGAGATGAACGCGGTGTTCGATAAGTGGAACCGCGCGGAACTGGACAGCTACCTCATACAAATCACGCGCGACATACTTTCGCGCCGCGACGAGGACGGCTCCATGGTGGTTGAAAACATACTCGACACCGCGGGGCAGAAGGGCACGGGCAAGTGGACGGCGGTAAGCGCGCTCGACGCGGGCGTTCCGCTCACGCTCATAGGCGAATCCGTATTTTCGCGTTTTCTGTCGGCCATGAAGGAGGAGCGCGTCGCCGCGTCGAAGATTTTAAAGGGCGTCGTTCCCGCCTTTTCGGGCGACCGCGAAGCGTTTATCGAGGACGTGCGCCAGGCGCTGTACGCCTCAAAGATCGTCTCCTACGCGCAGGGCTATCAGCTCATGCGCGCGGCGGCGAAGACCTACGGCTGGAAACTGAACTACGGCGCAATAGCGCTCATGTGGCGCGGCGGCTGCATAATCCGCTCGGCCTTTCTGGGAAAGATTAAGGAAGCCTTTGAGCGCGACGGGGAGCTTGTCAACCTCATGCTCGACCCCTTCTTCACCCAGGCGCTTTCCTCGGCGCAGTCCGGCTGGCGGCGCGTATGCGCGGCGGCGGCGATGAACGGAATACCCGTACCGGCGTTTTCATCCGCCCTGGCATATTACGACGGATACCGCTGCGAGCGCCTTCCCGCGAACCTCCTGCAGGCGCAGCGCGACTACTTCGGCGCCCATACCTACGAGCGCGTGGATCGCCCGCGCGGAGAGTTTTTCCACACCAACTGGACCGGCGAGGGCGGAAGCACCACCGCCGAGACGTATACCAATTGACGCTTGTGTTTATAAGCGCCGGCGCGAATCACACTGAATCGCGCCGGCGCTTTTTGCGTCAATCGATTGTCAACGACATATGTCGCGCCATAAACGCGCGCAAGGGTACGGGGATACGGCGTAATTCGCGAGCCATCCGCATGGCATGTGAATTTGCGCAACCCGCAAACTTACCAGGCGGTCCACCCGCCATCCACAACGACGTTTGAGCCGGTCATATACCGCGATGCGTCTGAAGATAGAAAGATTATTACGCCATTGTATTCATCTTCCTGTGCCATTCGCCCTATAGGTATACGTTCACAGTAGTTCTTCTGGAATTGCTCATCCTGCGTAGAACGCCATACTCCGGACAGCGTAAGCGTGTTCACGCGTATGCCTTTTCTACCCCAATAAGTCGCCAGATAGCGGGTGAGATTATAAATACCGGATTTCGCCGCCGAGTATGCGACGGGCTTGACGAAGGGGATTCCTGTCTTTTCCTCTTTATATGCGTAAATGGATTGCACCGGCGATACGATGCCATATATCGATCCTATGTTGATAATCGAGCCGGATTTGCCCTGCGCGACCATGCGCGCGCCGACGGCCTGGCACATGAGGAATGTGCCTATGAGATTCACGTCTATAACCTCGCGAAAAACCTCCTCCGGAAAGCCCTCGAAGGGGCCTGACACCTCCGGCGGAGCGCTTGGCTGAGTATCTATGCCGGCGTTGTTTATCAGCACATCGGGCGCTTCGTTCCATATGGCTCGCATTTTGTCAAGCGTCAGGTTAATCTCGGACTTGTTTGTAATATCCGCACGGAAGAAACGCAAACGTTCGCTTGATATTTCCTCCTCGGAGAAAAGTGAGGCGATTCTCTCGTCGCTCACATTTCTTCCCCACACCGCCACCCGCGCGCCGTGATTGTGAAGCGTTTTAACGTACTGAACGCCAAGCTGCCCCAAGCCGCCCGTGACTATGCATATCTTTCCTTCCACACTAAACAACGGATCGTATTTCAATAAAATCACATCCTTTTCAGACTATGCCAAGGCTCTGTTAAAGAAATCCGGATCGATAATATCAAAGCTCTTTGCGCGCGAGCGCAGGCGATAGCATTTCTCCGTAGAGCCGGCTATATCGCAGCCCAATAACAATTCGGTTACGTGGCACGCGAACTCGCCGCTGCAAATGTTATTCTCGCGCTTAAACAGTATAGCGTCCGCCATTTCGCTAAGCCCTATGCCGCGAAGCTCGCCTTCAAGATCGTGAACGGGGGCAATGCTCTTTTTGTATTTGTCCATATGCGCCATTTTTTCGGGTGTAATAATTCCCTCGCCGTCCAGCAAGTCGCTTTTTCTGATGATATAGGCATCGTTTGAGAACCCGTTAGGGTCGGGCAGATATAGCGTGCCGTCTGTGCCGAACACCCGAAGGCGGGCGCCACGGTTGGGAGACCACGCATCCCAGCTGAGGTTAAAGCTCATATCCACGTCGTTTTCAAGCTTTATAAGG
>JAUNBY010000151.1 GCA_030526935.1 Clostridia bacterium | reverse complement strand
CTATATATCGCTTCGAGAATACGACAGTACCGACGCACCTCGAATCACGACCATCCCTTACGGCGAGGCGGTAACGTATTTGGGCGAAGCGCAAAGCGGCTTTGTCAAGGTTTCATACCGGGGCGCTACGGGATATTCGCTTATGAAGTATCTGACGACTGTTCAGCCCCAACGGGGATAATGCCCTGGTTGGTTTGTAATGGGCATGATCCCGACCATGTTAAGCAATTCCAGAATCCGCATCCCACCGCATACAGATAAGGAGCCGCCTCATTTTTGAGGCGGCTCCTTATAAATCCGGCGATTGTTATTACAGTATGTCAACCCACTCGTCTACGGTATCGACGTTGAAGGTGTTGAGCTTGTTGAGGTAGGCGATGGTGCCGTCAACCTCGACCAGTTCGCCTGCTTCGTTGACGGCGGTGCTCTGCTCGACTACGAGGTCGCCCAGGCCCGGCACGGCGAAGGTTTCGCCGACGGAGGCGGTCAGTTCGCCCTTGACGAGGCCAACCGCGGCGTAAGCGGCGGCGTAGCCCAATTCAATGGGGTTCCACAGGAAGGTTTCGTCGCAGATGCCGGCGTCGATGTATTCCTTCATGTCGGAGGCGAGGGTGAGTCCGGTGACTTTGACGTCGCGGCCTTCATCCTGCACGCACTTGGAAACGGCGGGGCCGCCGACGGTCGTGGGAACGATGATGCCCTTGAGGTCGGGATACTGGTTGAGAAGCGCCAGCGTCTCGTCGAAGGACTTGGTGTACTCGTCGTCGCCGTAGACGGTGCCGACGTATTCGATGTTGGCGTAGGCTTCGTCGGTGGCCAGGGCTTCCTCTATGAAGCCGATCCACAGGTTCTGGTTGGGAGCTGTGGCCATGGCGGAAACTATGGCTATCTGGCCTTCATAGTTCACGGACTTGGCGATGGACTCGAGAAGCGTAAGGCCTATGGCCTTGGAGGAAGCCGGCTCTACGTCCAGATCGCGGCCTTCGGCGTCAACGGGGGCGTCCCAGGATACGACCTTGATGCCCTCGGCCATGGCCTCCTGAAGCACGTCGACCAGCGCCGCGGGGTCGTTGGCGGATACGCACAGCGCGTCGACGCCCTGGGCGATGTAGTTCTCGATTATGCGGATCTGTCCGTCGGAAGAGCCGTCGTCGGGGCCGTCGTGGTCGAAGGTGAAGCCGAGTTCCGCGGCGGCCTGCTCAAAGCCGGTTACGCCCGCCTGGAAATAGGCGTTGCCCGATTGCTTGTAAACGACGCCGATGTAGATTGACTCTTCGGCCGTTGCGGGAACCATGGCCAGAACGAACATGGCGACCAGGATAAGGGATAACAGTTTCTTCATGTGGATATCCTCCTTATTTGTATTTGCCCCGAAGTGAGGGCAAAAATGGGTGTCGGGTTTGGGTGAACAACTGTTGGCTATTTGCCATTAGCTATCAGATGTTCGGCGCAATCAGCGATGGGGATGAGGCCGTATGGCGCGCTACGCGCTTCCCCGCGCGGCTTCCGCCCTGCGCTTTTTCACGCGCATCGCGTCCTGAATTCTCGCCACCATATTGGGGACGAGGACGCTCAGAATGAGTATAACGCCCACGGACATATTGACTGCGCTGTCGGGGAAGCCGTACAGTGTACCAAGGCCTATCTTCATTATGCCGAATATTATAAGCGACAGCATGACGCCTACGACGCTTCCCTTGCCGCCCGCGGTCGAGAATCCGCCGAGAATGGCGGCGGCTATGGCGTACATATGGTATCCGTCCATTATATCCGCCTTGACGGACGAGGACGTAGCGCCCACGAAGAATATGCCCGTGACCGCGCTCATGAATCCGGCGACTACGAAGCACCAGAATTTGATCGTATCGACGCGGACGCCCGAATAGCGCGTAGCGATGGGGTTCGTGCCTATGGCGAATATCTTTCTGCCGTTTCCGGTCAGGTGAAGCCACACGTAGAATATCAGAGCCACGCCCGCGAATATGGGCAGTACCACCGGCACTTTAAGATCGCCCACGTCGAGAAGGCTGTTCAGGTTTTTCAAAAGGCTGAAGGTGTCGTCCTTGAAGGTTATGGTCTGTCCGCCTATGAGAAGGTAGGAAAAGCCCCTGAAGAAAAGCTGCGTCGCCAGCGTTATTATCATCGGGAACAGTTCCTTGAACCGCGTCACCAGAAAGCCGTTCATCGCCCCGCAAAGCGCTCCGACGATAAGGCATGCCGCAAGCGAGAGTATGAGGGCTAATAGGTTATCCATTCCGGACGTGGTAAGCCCCTGATATACAACGCCCAGCGTCACAACGCTCAACGTCGCCGACGCGCCGACGGATATATCCATATCGCCCATAGCCAGGACGAGCATCATGCCCAGCGTCATAAAGCTGTAAAGCATGTACGGCCTCAGCGCCCTTACGATGTTTGCCAGGTTGAACACGTCTCTTTTCGACTGTCCCGCCGCGAGGCGGGCGGCGTCCTGCGCGTCGAACACGAGGCACATGAGCGCCAGCAATACTATCAGAAAGAACTCCCAGCGTCCAAAGAAGGATATAAACCTGTTTTTCTTCATCAGATACCCCTCCTCGCCAGATCCTGCCTGTTCGCGACGCGCTGCAAAATGACGTTTAGAAGTATCGCGAACAGCAGGAGTATTCCCTTAATAAATTCGGTTATCATCGAGTTTCCTATGCCAAGTTGGGGGATGGCGCTGTCTATGGTCGCGATCATAAGCGCCCCTATGG
This sequence comes from Clostridia bacterium, assembly GCA_030526935.1. Classification (GTDB taxonomy): domain Bacteria; phylum Bacillota; class Clostridia; order Christensenellales; family Aristaeellaceae; genus JAUNBY01. The sequence continues at coordinate 4,481 of JAUNBY010000151.1, read as the reverse complement.
CCACGCCCGTTATCTTGCCGTAGCCGCCCGTGACGGACACGCCGCCCAGCACGCACGCGGCTATGGTGAACATCTCGTTTCCGGTCGCCGAGCCTTTTTCAATCGCCCAGTAGTAGCCCAGCCACATAATTCCGGCCAATCCCGCCGTCGCCCCGCAGATGACGTGCGCCAGCACTTTTACGCGGTTTATCGGCACTCCGCGAACGCCCGCCGCCTCCTGATTGGAGCCGACCGCGTAGAGGTTTCTGCCGGTGCAGGTATACCTCAAAAACACGCCCACTATCACCGTCACGATTATAGCCGCCCACACAAGCCACGGAAGCCCTAAAAACGTCGTATATACCATGCTGTTTTTAAATCCCTCGGTCAGATCCGTGGGCACGACCTTGTTCATGCCCAGGAGCCAGTCCATGGGTATGAGCGCGCGGACGATGTAGCTCGTGCTGAGGGTGACGATTATGGCTATGACCTTGCCGTAGCTCGTAAGTACGCCGTTTATAGCGCCTATCGCCGCGCCTATGGCGATTCCCGCGACGATCATGAGCCATGTGGACTGTATGACGCCCATACCCATGAGCTTTCCGCAAAGCGCCCCGGCGAAGGCGAGTATGGCGGTGGTCGAAATGTCGATGGAGCCTACGAGGAGAACACAAAGCATTCCCGCGGCCATGACCATGTTGATGGAACAGCCCTTGAGTATGTTCATATAGTTTCCGGCGAGGTAATTTGGAACCCTGACGCTTACCAGAATCAGAAGCAGCGCCAGAACCGCCAGAAGCGGTATTTCGCGGTGCTCTATCAATACGGTATAAAGGGGCTTTCGATCCGCTTTGTTTTTCATGTATCCACCCCCGTCAATTCTTGCCGACCGGCATGGCGGCCTTGAGTATGGCGTCCTGAGTGAGGCCCTCGGGACTGAATTCGGCTGATATCCTGCCCTCGCGCATGACGTATATCCTGTCGGACATGTTCATGACCTCGGGCATTTCGGACGAGATCATCAGTATTCCCATGCCCCGGGAGGCCAGATCGGACATTATTTCGTATATGGCGGCCTTGCTTCCGACGTCGACGCCCTTGGTGGGCTCGTCCAGTATTATGAGCTTCGGGTCGGCGGCGAGTTGCTTTCCGACGACGACCTTCTGCTGGTTTCCTCCGGACAGCGATCCGGTGGGTGTATCGGTGGACGGTGCCTTTATCGCCAGCAGTTCCTTGAGCCTTTGAGACAGGGCGTATTCCTTCTTTTTTTTGAGGATTATGCCGTTTTGACAGTCCGACAACACCGACAGCGATATATTCCGGTTTATCGACCACGGGAGCAAAAGCCCCTGTTTTTGCCTGTCTTCGGGCAAAAAGCCTATGCCCGCCGCCATCGCCTTGTCGGGGGTGATGTCCGTAAGCTTTTCTCCGCTTAAATACACCTCTCCCGAATCGGCGCGGGTTATGCCAAACACCGACTCCATGGCCTCAGTGCGCCCCGCTCCGACGAGACCCGTCAGTCCCACTATCTCGCCCGCGCGGACGGTGAGGCTCACGTCCTTATAAAAGCCCGTTCGCGACAGGTTCTCGACGCGCAACAGTTCTTCGCCTTTTTGAGCGTCCTTTTTGGGGAAAAGCTGGGTTATCTCGCGGCCGACCATATGGTGAACGAGTATGTGTTCATCGACCTCGTCGAGATCCCAGGTGCCTATATATTTTGCGTCGCGCAGTACCGTGACCCTGTCGGCCAATCCAAATATGTCCTCGAAGCGGTGGGATATTAGGATTATCGCGGTACCCTGATCCCTTAACTTTCGGGATATGGCGTAAAGTTCCTCGCTCTCGCGCTTTGACAAGGCGGCGGTCGGCTCGTCCATTATGAGAATCTTGGCCTCCATCGACAAGGCCTTCGCTATCTCGACGAGCTGCTGCTGAGCCACCGAGAGCGAACCCACCGAAGCCGAGGGGCTGAAGTCGGCGCCCACGGAATCGAGAAGCCGCCTGGCCTCTTTAGTGGCCTTGTTCCAGTTTATGAAGGGGCCGGATTTGAACTCGTGGCCGATGAAAATATTCTCCGTGACCGAAAGGTCGGGATAGGAGGCGGCGTGCTGGTATATCGCCGCGATGCCGTATTTCTGGGCGACTATGGGGTCGGTCATGACGACCTTTTTGCCTTCGAGAATGATTTCGCCGCCGTCGGGCTGATGAACGCCCGTCAGAGTCTTTATGAACGTGGACTTGCCCGCGCCATTCTCGCCGACTATCGCGTGTATTTCGCCCTTTTTAAGGGCGAATTGAACGTCGTAAAGGGCCTTGACGCCGGGGAATATCTTGGTTATGTGCTTCATTTCCAACAGGTATTCCGACAAATATAATCACCCGCCTTTTATCATGTGAACGCAAAATACATCGCCGCTGTCTTTCGCCTTTCGCGCAAACCGCGAGGGCAGTCGTAAACCAGCGGGCGCAATACATCAGCAATATATCAACATGCCCGATTGCCATAGTCTATTTTACACAAAAAAATCATAAAAGTAAATACCCTGATGTTAAGTTATTATGCGTTTTTTGGGGCGAAGCAGCTATCCGCGTCGGGGTCACCGGAGTTTATAGCTGAAACTCCCGAGTCCATCCGCGCGGCATGCGAATTTGCACAAATTGCGAGCTATCCGTAAGAACGGCGCAGGGGAGAGCCTCGGTTATTCACGATGGCCGCGATTGTCCAACGGCAACGGCGATTATTTGTGCCATGGATCGCCGATTCCACTTGCCTTCACTATTGCTGCGAAAAAGCGCCTTGTGACACAAAAATCCCACAGGATACAGACATTTCGGATAGCGTCAACACGCCCTTACAGGCGTCAGGGCTTTGCTGTCTGTTCCGTAGAAGAACGCGCAGTCGTCGCATGGTATTCTCTCGCCGGATTCATTGACGACGGTGCGCGCCGACGGGTCGATGGCGACGCGCACGGTTCTGTGTTCGCCGCGCTTTAGGTGAACGCGGGTAAATCCGCACAATCTGGGATTAAGAGGCGCGAAGGGCGATGAAGGGCGCGCGTATACCTGAACGACTTCATCGCCATCCATATCGCCTGTGTTTTCAATCGATATGGAAATGTCGCCGTCGTTCCAACGAGCGTCTTTTATCGAGAATTGCGTATAACTCAGTCCAAAGCCGAAAGGATAAAGCGGTTCGGCCTCAAAGTAACGATAAGTTCGATTCTTCATGGAATAGTCCTCATACGGCGGCAATTCGTCGAGGTCTCGATAGAATGTTATGGGAAGTTTGCCCGAAGGGGACGCTTCGCCAAACAAAATCCGCGCAAGCGCTGTGCCGCCCGCCTGTCCGGGATAGCCGATCCATATCAGCGCGTCGCCCAAGTCGACATTCAACGCGCTTCCGCTGGCTAGGATTGTTATTACCTTTGCTCCTGTGTTCTCTATGGCTGTTATCAATCGCTTCTGGCAATCCGGCAATTCCAGATCCGCCTTGTCCCCCTGCAATTCCGGGTTAACCGTATCGCCCTGCTCGCCCTCCAGCGTCGCGTCGAGACCTGCGCACAGCACTACCACGTCGGCCAGCTTTGCCGCCGATACTGCTTCGGCGATGCGGTCGCCTTCGCGCGCAAGCGACTGTACGCGGTCTTTATACAGATCGCTGCCCTGCGCGTAGATTACGCGCGCCTTGCCCGCGCAGGCGGCCCGTATGCCTTCCAGTAAAGTAACATAGCGAGATGATGTACCGCAATAATTGCCGTTGAGCATTGGGATGGAATCGGCGTTGGGGCCGATAACGGCGACGGTTTTTATCTTATCAAAGCTCAAAGGCAGTATTGCGTTATTTTTTAGAAGAACCATGCTTTTCAGCGCGGCTTCCAGCGATAAATAATTATGCTCGTCGGTATCGTTCTCGAGGGGAGATATGGAGTCATAGGGGCAATCGTCGTCCATAAGGCCGAGGCGTATACGGGTGGACATCAATCGCGTCGCGGCAAGCGATATCTCTTCTTCGCTGATGAGGCCGTCCTGATGAGCCTGTAGTATATTCAGATAGGTGTTGCCGCAATTCACATCGCACCCGTTTTTCAGAGCCAGCGCCGCCGATTCCGCCGCGGTGGATGTGACCATATGGCTTTGGTGAAAATCGCAAATCGCCCAGCAGTCGGAAACGACGTGCCCCCTAAAGCCCCACTTTTTTCGCAGTATATCGACCAGCAGAGTCTTTGAACCACAGCATGGTTCGCCGTTCGTCCTGTTATACGCGCCCATGACCGCTTCGACGTGCGCCTCGCGAACCAGCGCTTCAAACGCGGGAAGATACGTCTCCCACAAATCTTTTTGCGTCACCTGCGCGTCGAACTCATGGCGGAGGCTTTCCGGCCCGGAATGCGCCGCGAAGTGCTTTGCGCAGGCGGCGGCCTTCAGATACGCGCCGTCGCCCTGAAGCCCCTCGACAAACGCCACACCCATGCGGCTTGTGAGGTAGGGATCTTCGCCGTAAG
>JAUNBY010000150.1 GCA_030526935.1 Clostridia bacterium | reverse complement strand
AGACAGGGTCTTCACTCACAATGGATGCGAGATCAATGAGGTGATTGTAGCCTACCGCGACAGGGGATAAATCACGAGGGAACGGCGCCTGGCCGTTCCCTTGCGATTATACGGATTCCTCGACCACAGCACCTTCAGCGGCAGTCTCGAGCGCCTGATCGCAGTCTATATTAATTCCTGACAGACTTCCACGTCGGGCATGGCTCCCGGAATGTCATATTTTCGGCGGGGCGGATTACCCGCCCCGCCGTAGTTTATTTAACCGTTATGGTCACAAAATCGCTAAGTCCTATATCGGTATCGAGGTATATCTTTACCTTTCCCGGGGCTACGGGGATGACTGTGCCATCGCCGTCTACGGTGGCTATCTCCTGGTTTTCGCTGCGCCAGGTGGCGACGACCTGAGCGGTGGCAGGCTTGATCGTGTAAGAAAGCGTCAGGGTCTTTTTCATATTGAGGTTGCGCTTGGCTTTCCCCTTGATCTTCACCTCGGCGGCGGCGTAAGGTTCCCCGTCCTGAACGCCAAGGGTTGTCTTCTTGCCGCCCGCCTTGACGGTGAGCGTGAAGTAGCCTTCAGTTTGCGGCAATACGAGTCCCTGCTTGGATATGGTCGCCATCTTCTTGCCCGACGCCGTTATGGAATATCCGCTGGCGGTGTTGGCGGGGGTGAATACGGGCGCTATCATGAAGCCTTCGTCGGCGTCGGTTATGCGCAGGTCTATGCTCTTTACCTTGGGAAGCTTCGAGCAGCCCTTGAACGCGTCCATCGCCAGCGATTTAAGGCTTTCGGGAAGAGATACGCTCTTCAGTTTCTTGCTGTTGGCGAATGCCTTTTCGCCTATTATCTCCACGCCTTCGGGTATGGATACGCTGACTATGTCGGACTTGAGGAAGGCCTCGTCATCTATCATCGCTATGGAGTATCCCTCTATGGAGGCGGGAATCGATACGGCGGTAGCGGATCCGGTATAGCCCGAGATCGCCGCGTACTTATCGTCTATCGGCCTTATGGTAAAGTCTGTCGCGGTCGCGGCTTCGGTTTTGACGGTCACGATGCAGAAAGCCGACAGGTATTCGTCTTCCGCGCAGATGGCGGCTATCTCGGCGGTTCCGGTCGACACGGCGGTTACGAGGCCATTCTCATCCACGCTCGCGACATCGGGGTTGGAGCTTTCCCATATGACGGACTGCGAGGCTCCGGCGGGCGTAACAGAGGCGGTCAGCTTGAAGGTTTCTCCCTCCAGAATAGTCGCGCTCGTTTTGTCCAATCTGACCCCGCGCGGAATGACCTGCCCGACCGTGACAGTCAGAGTAATCGACAATCCGCTTTCGTCCTTCGCCGTGCCCGTTATTTCGCACGTCCCCTCCGCATTGCCGTACATGCACAGGTATGATGTGTAGTCGTATTGACGTTCGACGATCTCGACTATCTGAGTATCGGACGATACCCAATCGAGTTCGCTTTCCGTCGCGTATTCCGGCTCGTAGGAGTACATATCCTCAAGGACATAATACTCTCCCTGGTCGAGGAAAAATTCGTCATATTCCACCTCAAGGCCTGTAAGGGGGAAGCGATTGCCAAGGGATACGAACTCCAGTCCCAAATCAGCGGCGACCTCATCGGCCGGGCCGCCGACATAGCCGTAAATCGTCAGATTATCGCAACCGGCGAAGGCGTCCATGCCGATTTCCTCAAGCGAGCGGGGAAGGGTGATTCTCGTCATGGAGGTACAATCCGCGAAAGTCTCGTCGTCGATTATCGTCACGCCCTCGTTTACAACGACGCTTAAAAGGTTGGAACAACCGCAGAATCCGTAATAGCCGATCGTAACGACGCCCGGCATTTCAATCGACTCGATCGAAGCGTCCATAAAAGCTCCGGGTTCCAGCAGAGTGACGCTTTCCGGAAGGACAACGGTTTTCAGATTTTCGCATCCGGTAACGGCTCTCGTACCAATTTCCAGCACGCCGCTTTCAATTTCCAGCGAGACAAGCTGCGCGCAGTCGCGTAAAAGGTCGGTGGGAACGCGCTTGACCGACGCGGGAACCGTTAAGGAAACCAGTCCCGATTCCCGGAACACGCCCGCGCCGATAGCCTCGAGGCTGTAAGGAAGCTCTATCCCGGCTAGAGCCGAGCAGCCCGCAAACGCCTCGGGGCCTATGTTTTCAAGGGTATTCGAAAGCTTTGCCTCAACCAGGTTCGCGCAATTCCTGAACGCGCTGTCGCCAATCTTTATAACGCCGTTTTCGAGGGTTACGCTTGCGAGATTGACGCAATTCTCGAACGAATAATTTCCGATTTCCTTGTAGCAGCCGGGGATGGTGACGGAGGTTATAATTTCGTTGCCGGATAAGGCCTTTTCCTCGATGCCCACGACGGAATAGCCATTGAGGGTTTCGGGGAAGGTTATTTCGGCTTCGGTTCCGGTATAGGCGGTGATGATGGCGCCGTCTTCGTTTATGCGGTAGGCGTAGTCGCCTTCTTCACCTTCATCGCCGGTTATAAAGCAGGGCATTCCGTAGCCGAACGATTTGTCCCAGCCCTCGTCGCCGAGGTCGAGGCAATTGGCGCTTATGTAGTTGCTGACTCTCTCCGGGGAATATCCGGGATGCGCGAGCTTGACCATCGCGGCTATGGCGGCCACATGCGGGGAAGCCATGCTGGTTCCGCTATAATCTACGAACCCGCCGCTTATCGAGCAGCTCGTAATATTCACGCCGGGGGCTGCGACGTCGATGACGTCGCCGTAATTGGAAAATGACGCCAGCTCGTAGGAACTCGTTATAGCGGAGACGGTAATGACGTTATCATAGTTGGCCGGTTCCTCAATACTCGCGTCCTGCGACGAGTTTCCGGCGGCTACGACTATGGTAACGCCCTTACCGACGGCGTAATCTACGGCGTCGCGAATATCCGTTTCATAGTAGTAAGGCGAAAAAACCTCTCCGCCAAGGCTCATGTTTATAACTTTGACACCCGCGTCGGCGGCGTAGCGTATGCCGTTGGCGACGCCTGAATTGGAGCCGTATCCATCGTCTCCGAGTACGCGCACGGGCAGTATATAGACCTTGAGATCCTGAGTGAGATCGACTATGGTTCCGGCAACATGGGTTCCATGGCCGTTTACGTCGTGGCGTCCGTTCGAGTATTCTGTCGACGTGAAGTCGGCGCCTTCATTTTTAACGCGACTGTTTATGAAGGAATGGCTGGCTACGCCCGTATCGATGACGGCTACGGTTATGGAGCCGGATGAGGATATTGAGGCGGCCAGGTCGTCCGCTCCCATGGCGCGCGCGCCCCATGACTTATAAGGATCGGCCTTTTCAACGGGAATGGCCTTTTCGGAGAACTGTTCCGCGTCATAGGCCTGCATAAGGCCGTCCTGATGGGCGTAGATAATATTGTCGTCCTTCGAAAGCGCTTCCAGGCAGACCAGAGCCTTTTCTTCGGAGTCAAACTGAACGGTGTAGTGGTTGTTGGGGCCTGCGATTATGGCGGTGGGGCCGTAATCCTCGAGGTTTTCAATGGGTTTTTTAGAGCGCATGAGAAGTCGCGAGGCCAATACGTCCTCCAATTGCCCCTTGGATTGTCCCTCCGACAGCCCGGCTACGGCTTTTCCGTATTCGAGATAGCTGTCGTAATCTTCCTGCGCCAGGCCGCCTGTCGAAAGGCAGACTGTCAACAGAGCCAGAAGAAGCGCCAGTATAAGCTTTTTCATTTAGTAAGCATCCTCCATTTTAATTGTGCGTTCGACCGCGAACGCCAGGTTCCCATCCGGGTTCAGAACAAGGCGACGAGAGTCGTCGAAACCGGCAATAGCCGCCAGGCAAGCGTCGTTTGGCCACGCGTTTGCCTCAGAATCGACAAACAACCCACTCTATGAAGTGTACCTCAAAAATGTAATTTTTTCTAGCATCTGGAATAAGCAAAATACTGCACCGGCGAATTTACCGTCCAGCAATGATTTTTTAACCGTTTCGACAGACTCGATGCCGTGAAGCATGTCTCACTGCTGCGGTCACGGCGGCGGCGAAGCGCAAAGGCCGCGGCGACATAATCTCCTCGGCCTTTGCACGTTTATTGACTAATTTAAATTGCTTACATCAATCCTGCCTGCCTCATGGCGTCGGCTACAGCTTCCTTTATAGCGTTGGAGGTGATGGTGGAACCCGAAACGCCGTCTATATCTACCGACTGAGCTTGCAGTATGGCCTCAGGAAGGCTTGTAAGAGCGTTGTCGGAGATGCCAGGAGTTTCTTTCTGCTCGATGATCTCTATATTGGTCATCCTGCCGTCATTCACCGTCACCTTTACCCTTACGGCGCCGCCCATTCCGTTGCCCGTACCTATGAACTCGTTATCAGCCGTCTCGACGGCGGCGACTTCATCTTCAGCGTAGGGATTGTCGCTGAGCGTACCCATATAGGCGCTTCCGGCTTCTGAAGCCGCGAGTCGTCCCGCGCGACGTCCAAACGTAACCGCGACGGATACGGCGGTACCCGAACCGGGATAGAGCTTTCCACGCCAACCGGAGGTGGTGCTTCCCGCGGCGTAGAGACCGGGTATTATATCTCCCCACTGATTTTTAACCTGGCCGTCGGTATTCGTTATCAATCCGCCCGCCGTATCGCATGTAGCCGGAACCGTCTTGGCTGCGTAGAAAGGCGCTTTGACGACCTCGCCCAGCCCGGATGCGCGGCCAAAGTCCTCGTCCACCCCGTTGCGCATCATTTCGTTATAGTGGTTTACCGTTTCTTCAAGGACGGCGGGGTCTATATTCAATTGAACCGCCAATTCAGCGATGGTATCGGCGCGGAATATGGTTCCATTGGCGATTTCGTCCTCGCAGCCGTCGGAGCAGGCGGGAACCGTTATGACGGAGCTGCCCATGTCCGTTATGGACTGATCCCATATCGACCAGACGTAGCCGCCTTCCTGCGCGGCGATTTCGCCGCACTGGTATTCATAATACAGATCCTCGGCCATATGGCGTCTGCCGTCCTGCGAGACGAATATACAGGGGAGTTTCCATATGGCGATGACCATGCAGGGGCACATTTCCTCGGTCAGTTGGGTGCCTATGGTATCGGCCTGGGTAATCCACATATTGCCGATCTGCGCGCCCACAGCCATGCCCATTTTAATGCCGTCGCCCTGCTGATAGGACGAACCGAAAGAACCTCCCGTCGCCAGGTCGGGCTTAAAGCTCTTTATCCACTGCTGGTTTCTGGAAAAACCTGCGGTACACAAAATGACCGCTTTGTTCCCGCGATAAATCCCCTTGTTTGTCAATACGCCCACAACGCGGCCGTCAGGGTCGGTAATAAGCCTCGATGCCGTGACGTTGAAGCGGTATTCTACGCCCATTTCAACGGTTCTGTCGTAAAGCGCCTGGCAGATGGAACTACCGCTGTCCTCCGCCGTAATGCAGCCCCTTGGAACCGCCTTTGTTATATGCTCGTAATTAGGTTCATTTCCAGACATATACAGCTTTTCCGTCGGAAAATTGACGCCCTGTTCTATCAGCCAGTCAACCGTACCGCCCGATTCGCGCGCCCACACATCCATCATGTCCGGGTCCTCGTAGCCCTCGCCGACCGCGGAGAGGTATTTGCGGAATTCATCCACGTCGTCTTCCACGCCCGCGGCTTTTTGCACGGAGCTTAAGCAACCCATGACCACTCCGCCGCACAGCGCGGTGTTGGACTGAAGTATGCCCGGCTCGTGCTCCAGTACCAATACGGAAGCGCCCGCGTTCGCCGCCTCAAACGCCGCGGACATTCCCGCGCCGCCCGCGCCTACCACCACAACGTCGTAAATGCCGTCGTATTGAGTCACCGCGTCGTTGGTCAGAGTAACGACTCCCGTACCGCCGAGGTTTTTCAAAACCACTCCATCAGGCTCCGCCGATTCGCCAATCGCTCCGCTTCCCAGGAAGTTAGCCGCCATAAGTCCCGCGGCTGAAGCAACCGTGCCTTTGAGAAAACTGCGTCTGCTCAGATTCTTCTCCATAGTTGACTTCTCCTTTCAAATATGCTAAACTCAAGTTGTGCGCAACCGTATGTGCGCAACAGAGGCAGTTATATCTATGACATCCGCCACGATTACATTATATTATAGAAAAAAGCGGAGGACAACTAACATAAATCGATATTTGTCAGATATTTAACACATTTGAGGATTTGTTAATCCACGTTACATGGGGGCGATTTCATGAGAAAAATGTCCGCGAGGGAGATTCTGGTGCAGACGATTAAGGAGTTGATGGAAAACCAACTGCTTGACGACATCACCGTCAAGGATATACTCGACTCAAGCGGCCTGTCGCGCCCCACTTTTTATAAATACTTCTTTGACAAGCAGGATCTCATGACCTATGTATTTAAAAAAGAGCTGGCCGATCCCTTTTTCTGGGATTTTTCAAAAGGTTTACATGAAAGGGAAGTTCTGTTTTTGAAGCACCTGGCAAAAAACCGCAATTTCTACCTCAACGCGCTGAAGACATCCGGGCAGAATTCGCTATATGACCTGTGGATAGACTTAGCTTGTTCCAGCCTTCACGGTTATTTTCGCTCAACGAACGTCGGCGCGCGGATGGACGACGCCGACCTTGTATTCGCGTCTAAATACCTGGCATACGCCTGGGTCAACATGAACATCAACTGGTTGCGCGATTCCGACGGGCTTACGGCGGAGGAAATGGAGCGAAAGCTCAGCGCTATGATGGAACATGGGCTTGGGGGACTGTACAGATAGCGGAGAAATGGCGCACCCGCCGTGCAATCTGAAGCGGTAATTTCGAGAGCGCAATGCGCTCCTGACGCGCTGACGCCGACAAAAGGCCGCCCCTTTTGAGGCGGCCCCCTATGTTCGAATCCATGTCCATTAACGCCGCGTCGGTATCGTAATCCACTATGTTTCCCGCCGCCTGCGCAATTGCGTTCAAACGCTCCACGACATTGAATATTTTTTATCTTCGCGCCCTGTCCACGCTATGAGCTTGTCAAGATCGACCTGACCGGCTTTGCCCATATTGTTAAGGCGCTTGTGAAAAAGCTCAAGTCTCGAGACGAGTTCTCACGCGTCGTTTGAAGCGAGCGTAAACGAATCGCAACCACAGTTTTTGGGAAGCGCGGGGTTGGCAGTGTTAAACCATGAACCCGTTAAAATACCTTCGCGAGCCTTTACTCGACAGTCACCAGTAATGAAGCGGACAGCT
>JAUNBY010000149.1 GCA_030526935.1 Clostridia bacterium | reverse complement strand
ACGCGCTAAAAGACGCCGATTTCGTTATACTGACATTCCAAATCGGAGGAAACGCGGCTTATCATCACGACATCGAGATACCCATGAAATATGGCGTAGATCAGTGCATAGGCGATTCCATGGGGCCGGGAGGGGTGTTCAGGGTGCTCCGCTGCGCCCCTGTGATGATTGACATATGGAAGGACATGTCCGAGCTTTGCCCCGAAGCCTATGTCCTCAACTACGTAAATCCAATGGGCGCGGTATGTACGACCCTCGCCCGCGCGACCGGGATGAAATTCGTCGGCCTTTGCCACGGCGTACAGACGACGATGGATCTGATCGCGGGATATACGGGCTTCCCCAAGGACGAGATAGATTTCACAAACGCGGGAATCAACCACATGGACTGGTTCCTGACGCTTGAACACAAGGGCGTGGACATATATCCCATATTGAGAAAGAACATGGAGAAACCCGAATACTTCAAAAATGAAAAGGTGCGCGGCGAGGTCATGAGGCAGTGCGGCTATTTCATGACCGAATCGACGGGTCACCTTTCCGAGTATCTGCCGTGGTTCAGAAGCAGCGAGCGCGCTCTGGGGCGCTATTGCGACGAACCCATGTTCGGCGGCGAACATGCCGCGTACCTGAAATTCAGCGACATGATACAGGAAAAATTCAAGAATACCGACGTTCTGTCCATCGAATCGGGCGAACTGGAACCGCGCTCAAAGGAATACTGCTCGTATATAATCGAGGCCATAGTCTCCGGCAAGCCATTCCGCTTCAGCGGCAATGTCTCTAACGCTCCCGGATACATCGAAAACCTCCCGCGCGACGCTACCGTCGAAGTCCCGGTTTACGCCGACCAGTACGGACTGCATCCCACATACATAGGAAAGCTTCCGCCGCATCTGGCGGCTATGAACCAGTCGAACCTCACGACGCAGAGCCTTGCCGCCGAGGCCGCCATAACGGGAGACGCCGAAATGGCCTATTGGGCCATTGCGATGGACCCCCTGACATGCACGAAGGTGACTCTCAACGAATGCCGCGACATGGTTTGCGAGATGTTCGAGGCGGAAAAACAGTGGCTTCCTCAGTTCAAAACGGCGCTTAAGAAGCTTCCCGATATCGACGTCCCCGCCGCAACGATACCCGTACCCGTCCCGGAGGATCCGGCGCTGGCGATAAATCAGCGCTTCGGAAAGCTGGCGCAATAATACGTTGACCGTCAAGGGGCACGATACTTCGTGCCCCAAACGCGCGTCATTTTACGCATATCGTCCGCTCATTCGCCCTTGGGAACGAGCCCGTATAATTCGATGATCCGGTCTGTGACGACCTGCGGAGGATCGCCGTCCATGTCAAATTTGTTCTTTATCTTGGAAAAGGAGCGTTTATAATACGTGATGTCCTTTTTTATATCTTTGAGATAATAAGCCGCGTGCGCATACTTGTATTCGTCGTCGGTATATACAACGTCGTTTTTATCGCTGAATACAATGCGGTCGAATATATTCCCAGGCGAATCCCTGAGTTCTATGGCGAGCACGTCTTCTCTGGCTATATATCTATTAAAGTTAGAGGAATAATAGATCGGGCAAATCGCGAACACCTTATCGGAATCGTCCATCATTATCAGTTTTATTACCGCGCCGCGCTTCTTATCCCTGGTATTTAATATATCGGAATTGACAAAATCCTCAAGCGTGGTGCTATAGTATCTTTTCACTTCCTCGTCCAAATCGTAGAATTTGTAACCGAGTTTCTCCGCAAGCAGTTTGCCGATTGTGGTCTTTCCGACATTAGTCACGCCGAATAACATAATTGTCACTTTCTTCATTCCTCCGCGCCTTTTTTCTATAGCAGGGTATTTTCTGTGCCTTTGCACACCACTATTACACCATTTCTACACCAATCAACAAAGAGGAGCCTTGATATGACAAACATGGCACCCATCCGTGCAGCGAGGCGTCCATCCGCTACACACGTAAGCCCGAACCGCCGCGAGACTAACTCCTTCCGCGGAAGATCCGCAAGCGATTCGGGCGCGTATCCGCCATTTATTCTAATGCGTTTCGCCCATTCCGACTACCACGTCGGCTTCATTTTCAACTATAGCCTCTATAGCCGCCTCTATGCCCTTTACTATATCTTCACTGGACAGCGACGGCGTACCGGGGCGGTTTAAAACCTGTTCATGCAAAAATGGCACGTGCATGAATCCTCCGCGCATATGCGGATGCGATTTGCCTATATGATACATTATGCCATACATCAGGTGGTTGCAGACAAACGTTCCCGCGGTGTTTGACAGGCTGGCGGGGATGCCGGCTTTTTTCATATTCTCGACCATGGCTTTTACGGGAAGCGTCGTGAAATACGCCGACGCCCCGTCCTCGTATATGCGCACGTCTACAGGCTGATTGCCCTCGTTGTCGGGAATCCTCGCGTCGTCCACATTTATGGCAACGCGCTCCGGGGTCATGCCCACTCTGCCGCCCGCCTGTCCTATGCACAGCGTGACGTCGGGCTTTTCCGCCTCCATGGCGGCTGCGACCACGTCTATTGACTTATGAAACACCACGGGAACCGCGCATTTGACTATCCGCGCGCCCGCGATTTCCTCTCTGACCATTTCGACGGCCACCTGAGCGGGATTGACGCTATCTCCCCCGAACGGTTCAAAGGCCGTAAGAAGTATCTTCATCATCACACACCTCCATGATTATACGAATCGCCCGCGAATGAGAGGCGGGCGATTCGTGTGCGGGTTAAGCTTAAAACGCGAAGAAGTACATGAGCAATATGTGTATAAGCAGCATTACAATTGCCACTGGGATCTGCGATTTTATAATCGCGTATTTATTCTTCAATTCCAGCAGCGCCGCGGGCATTATATTGAAGTTGGCGGCCATCGGGGTGCAAAGCGTTCCGCAGTATCCGGCGGTGAGTCCAAGCGCTCCGACGATGACGGGGTTCGCGCCCTGCATGATCAGGAACGGAATGCCTATGCCCACGGTTATAACGGAGAACGCGGCAAAGCCGTTGCCCATTATTATCGTGAACAGCGCCATGGCTATGCAATACACCGCGCAGGCTATGAACCTGCTGTCTTCCGGAATGATCGCGCTGACTCCGTTTGCTATGACCTCTCCGACTCCGGCTGCCGTGAACAGCGCGCCCAACGCCGAAAGCAGCTGCGGAAGTATTCCTATGGGGCCTACGTTGTCCATAAGGCGGGTACCGTCGATCACGGCGTACTTCGCGGGAGCCTTGACCAGCAAAAGCGCCACTATCAGCGCTACGAGACCCGAGATACCTATGGCGTTGTTCGATGTCATCCAGTTGAGCGACGCAACGGCGGAACCGAGAGTCGCGGATATGACGGCTACGAGAGCCAGGCACAGAGCGGGAATGAAGATTTTATAGCCGATCTTATCAGCGCGCTGGCGCACGGTCTTGGGATCGGGAACGTCGTTGGCGCTTTGCTTGACGCCGTTTATCGCCGTTAAAACGGCGAACGCCACCACGCAAAGTCCTATGATCCACTTGGGCAGCCAATAGCCGAATATAAACGTGAACGCGAGGATAAACCAGAACGCGGCGGTCGTGTTCTTTTTCTGACAGCCGGGATCGCGCAGGGCTTTAACGCCAACCGAAACGAATACAAGGCCGATTATAATATAGAAAATCTCGGCGACTATCGTGCTTGTCGTCATTTGGCCGCGCCCCCTTTCTTCCCGGCCATTGCGGCCCATTTTCCATCGAGCGTCAAATTGCGTATAATGCCGACCAGGAAGCTTATCACCGCTACGGGGATCGACCACATGGCGATTTCAAGGGCGGTAACCTCATATCCCTGCGCAACGAGCGTTGATACTATAAGCAACGTACCCGACGCGCCCATAAAGCAGTTCTGGGCGTAGAAGTTGCTGTAGTTCTCCGCTGCCGCCGACGCGCCGCGAATGGAATCCGACATCTTGTCGTCTATCTCGCCGAACCTGGCGATCGCCGCGCCCTCGGCCATAGGAACCACTACCGGGCGCACGAACTGAGGATGTCCACCGAGGCGGACTGAGAAGGCGGAAGCTACCGTGCGAATGGCTTGATAGAAAAGTATTACTCGCCCGGTCGTCGCGTTCTTTATGCTTCTGATGAAGTCGATTGCCTTTTCCTTGAGGCCGTAGCGCTCGCAAACGCCGATGCAGGGAAGCGTGAGCACGAACAGCGTCGCCGTGCGGTTAGTGATAAATGAGCTGCCGAGGGTTTCCAGTATCTCCAGCGGGTTCATGCCCGCTACAAGACCAGTCGCCAGACCCGCTACGACGACTGTGGCTATGGTGTCAAATTTGATCGCAAATCCTATGATCACGATCACGACGCCAATGAGTTTGAGTACCTCCATTAGTCTACCTCCCTTGTAAATTATATATAAACCGCTTCAGTTTATATTTTTCGACATGCCTCATCGACGATGAAGCTGCTCTCGAGCACCCGCGTGATAATCCTCTCCGTTTCCTTTCGATCCTTTCCGGTCATTCTCATCAATTCCTCTATGCTCCAAACGTTCTTCTTCAGGAGCTTGCGCGTATATATCCGCAATTCCTTCAACAGCGACGCGAACAACATCGCGAGCATTATAAGCGGTATCGAACCGAGCGTTCGCCCTATGGTCAGCTTTATCACGAACACCCCTTCGTGAAAGCACAAAAGGTAAACTATAAGCGCTACGCACAGACCCAATAGCGCCGAGTAAAACATTATGTCAAGCCCCGCCGAACGGTATGCCACTATTCGAATCGGCTTATCAAAACAATACTCCGTCAACCTTTTCTTCATCCGCCACGCCCCTTTGATATCGTATCAGACATCGAGCCAACGCTATTAATATACACCATAGGTTAATAAATGTCAATATCAATTCTCATTTTCTCCACAATCACTCATTTGAATGACGACTTAACTGTTTGTCAGTGCATTTATCGCATATTCATCTTATGGGTTTATTAAATAGTTAATGTCGTGCGGTTATAATCGATATAATGATTCCAGATATGAAAGCGGACGAGCCATGAATATACAAACGGGTATATCGATAATAATGGACAGGTGGCTTCAGGTGCGACGGGAGGAACTGATACACCTCATCACCGACGAGACGCATCTTCGCGAAGCCGAAGCTATATACGAATGGGCGCGAAGCCATGACGCGGTGCTGAAAACGACGGTACTTCCCTCGAAACTGATACAAAACGGCGAAGTGGTGGAAAAGATGGCGGACATACTGTCCGTGGCGAATATCATCATAGGCGCGACCGACTATTCATTCATCACCACAAGAGCCGTTGGCGAAGCCGTCGCAAAGGGCGCGCGGTTTCTTTCGCTGCCCCTGTCGTGCACCGACGGCACGTCGCTGTTGGAGAACGACTTTATCGACATGGACATGGCTCGCGCAAAACACATGGCCACTCGACTTCTGCGCCGAATCAATCGCAGCGACACGCTTCGCGTGACCACGCGGAAAGGCACGGATCTTACCTTTACAAAGCGCGGGCGCGTGGGCGGCTATTTTAACGGCAGCGCTCCCAGGCGCGGATGCGTATCCAGCGCGAGCTTCGAGGTATACGTACCCGTCGAGGAGCACTCCGCCGAGGGCGAGCTGACGCTCGACGGATCAGCGGGGTATATTGGACTTATTAAGACGCCTGTGCGCATCGCGTTCAGCAAGGGGCGCATAGTCGGCGCGGAGGGCGGCGATGACGCGAACCGCCTGATGGATTACATCAAAAGTTTTCGCTGCCAGCAAATGTACAACGCGGGCGAATTCGGCATAGGGCTTAACACGCTCGCCCGTTGCCGGGGCGTGAGCTATATAGAGGACGAATCGACCTACGGGACGTTTCACATAGGCATGGGGCGCAACCTGTCTCTGGGCGGCTGTCAGGACGCGGCCGGGCATTTCGACATAGTAACCCACGCGCCCACGATATACGCGCAGGGCGCTATGATCGTCATGGATGGCGAGATATTATGACCGGGCGAGAATGACGACTACCGAAAAAAGTAATTCTCATGTTCTGGGACAGAAGGCTTAGACGCCAGCCGTCATCCCGCGCGGCATGTTCATGCCGATCGATGGAGGACTGGCAAACGTCTCTCGTATGCGGTTAGTCACTGTACGTAAGCGGCAAAGACGGTGGTGATATAGTATTTGACAATCCGCCTGCGGCATGTTATAATTAATCATCTATTATTCGGGGGGCGTAGCTATGTCAGGACATAATAAATGGTCCACGATCAAGAATAAAAAGGCAAAGACCGACGCGCAAAAGGGCAAGATCTTCACCAAAATCGGCCGTGAAATCGCCATAGCCATAAGAGAAGGCTCGAGCGCCGACCCCGCGTCGAACAGCAAATTGCGCGACGTAATCGCCAAGGCCAAGGCCGCCAACATGCCGAACGAAAATATCATGCGTTCTATAAAGAAGGCCGCCGGAGAAGGCGAGGGCGCGAATTACAAAGAAGTCACCTACGAGGGATATGCTCCCGGCGGAGTAGCGGTAATTGTCGAGGTGGTCACTGACAATCTCAACCGCTCCGCCAGCGAGATTCGCCATATATTCGACAAAAGCGGAGGATCTCTGGGCGCGAACGGCTGCGTAGCGTGGATGTTCGATCGCAAGGGCGTAATTGAAATCGACAATTCAAAAAAACTCGACGAGGAAGAGCTGATGATGCTCGCGCTCGACGCGGGAGCCTCCGACGTCGAGATCGAACAGGACGAGGTCGTCATATATACCGACCCGTCGGACTTCTCCGCGGTCAGAGAAAACCTCGAAAACGCAGGATGCGTGTTCCTGTCCGCCGAACGCGAGATGATTGCGAATAATCTCATCGACGTATCGGATCCCGAAACCGTCGAAAAGGTAGAACGGCTCATAGACCGCCTCGAGGATTATGACGATACGCAGGCGGTATACCATAACGCCAATCTCCCGCAGGACGAGGAAGAGGACGATTAAACCGGCGATGCGGAGCCGTCTCGAAAAAATAGGCGGCTCCGAAGTTTTTTGTACGCCGTCATCGCAAGTCTGCAGTAAATATGTGTTAGCGCTCATTTCGCGTCTGTCGCCGGGGGATCAGAATAGCTTCTGGCGGCATATTTTGATATTCACTGATGAAAAATGTATCCGTCTCTTGGAATGGTTTGAATATGAACGGGATTCGACGGGTTGACTTCGAGCTTTTTGCGAAGATTCCTCATATGCGTGAACACCGTCCGCAAGTCGCCGTAGCTTGGGCGCTTCC
>JAUNBY010000148.1 GCA_030526935.1 Clostridia bacterium | reverse complement strand
ATTGAACCCCCAGCATATACTTATAATTATCCTCGATGAGCCGTATAAGCATTACCATGGCGTCGTTATAGGGCGTCGGCACGCCGTATTTGCGTCCCAGGCGGCATACCGCGCCGTTGAGCGTATCGATTTCCGTTCTGCGTTTAGCGATGACGTCCTGAGCGGTAGAGGGTATATGCGGAAATTCGGGCGGGAATTTGCCCTTGAGCCTCGGCGTTTCGGGAATTGTGATTCCCTGAGCGGCGGCGACCTCGCGTATCTCCTTTTCGATCATTTCGGACAGCTCCGCGCCGTCGTCGTGATTATACAGCCGTCCAAGGGGTATTCTCGCCACGGAGCAGATGGCGTTGCCGGTGCAATTGTTGATCATCTTTTTCCATATAACAGGGTCGATGTCCTCAACCAGGTTAAATGCGCAGACCGTTTTATCAAACACGCCTTTAAGCGCCTGCATCGGCAGGCTGATGCGCTTTGCGGCGGAACCAATTGATATAAAGCTTTTCTGCGGGTCAAAATTGCGTTCTACCGCGCCGGGGCCAAGCATCTTCGCTCCCGCGCTCACCAGTCCGTAAAAAACCCTCTCGTCGGGGTAGACCGCCTGAAGCTTTTCGACGTTTCCAACGCCGTTTTGCAGCGACAGATGGCATGTATAATCGTCGCCCAGGCACTTGGCGCCTTCTATGGCATCGTCCATATACATGCCCTTTACCTGATAGAATATATAGTCCATGGTTTCGCCTATCTGCGAAGCGTCGGTATAAGCCTTTATTCCATGGCATACTAGCGTTTTGCCGCCGTCGGCTACGTCTACGATTTTAAGGCCGTTTTCCCTGATCGCCTCTATGTGCTCTTTAAACGGATCGACAAAGTAGACGTCCGCTCCGCCCTGTTGGGCATACGCGCCTATGCTAGCGCCCATGGCTCCCGCGCCAATTACAGCAATTTTCATAATAGCGCTCCTCCCGCAATTTCTATTCGTGATAGTCGTATCCGGCATTGAACGCGCGCATATTGCCTTCGTTAAAGCGTCCCTTGCCGTTTCGCTCAAACACCCGGCATATAATATCGCCCGCTTTTTCGCGATCAAAGCCCATTTCGCGAACCACCATGCCCACGCTGACAATATTCGCCGCCTTGGGCGCTTTTACCTGTACTGCCAGAGAATCGACCGGCAGCCATAAAACCTTTGCCGGAGTATCTATCTTCGTATTTCTATCTACGACGTCGGCGTTGACGATCAAAATGCCGTCGTCTTTGAGAACCTCGGTGAAGTCCAAAGAAGGCTCGTTCATCGCGACAAGCACGTCCAATGTAGACATCATCGGCTCATATATTGGCTCGTGCGAGAAAATAACCGTGCTATAAGCTTTACCTCCGCGCATCTGTCCGCCATAGGCGGGCGTCCACAGCACCTCGTAGCCGCTTTCAGCGGCGACATACGCAAACACATTGCCGGATGTGACAACCCCTTGTCCGCCGGAACCAGCAAACGTTACTTCCATGTCGTTTACTCCTTTCAGCCTTTAAATTCTCCAAGCGGGAAATAGTTCATAGCCAGATCGTTTAATATGCGATCCTGACATTGTTGCAGATTCATGTGCCAGTTCGACGGGCAGGGCGAGAGTATCTCCACAAACGCGTATTTTTTCTGATTCATCTGCACGTCTATGGCCTTTCCTATATACTTCTTGAGCTTGATGATTTCCGAAAGCGACGCGGTCGTACCTCTGGCGACGTAGGCTAGAGAATCGATTGACGCGAGCATGGGGATTATGTTGAGCGCGGGGCCGTCCTTACCGCTTGGCGTAGTGGTCGTGATCTGACCGGGAGTCGTGGTCTGGGAGGACTGGCCTCCGGTCATGCCGTAGTTGGTGTTGTTTATGACGAATACGGAAATGGGATAATCGTTCTGCGCGGCGAGTATCGTTTCGGCAAGTCCAATCGAGTAAGCGTCGCCCTCGCCCTGATAAGTCCAGAAGCACACGTCCGGCTCCAGCCTCTTTGCCGCGTTAGCGCACGACGGCGCGCGTCCGTGATGGCAGGTCATGAGGTTTCCGAGAGGATACGTGCGCATACACAGTACGCTGCAGCCCACGCCGTTGACGCATATATTTTTATCGAGCAAATCCTTTTCCGTCAAAACCTCCTGCATCAGTCGGGCGAAAATGCCGTGTCCGCATCCGGGACACCAGGGATTCGCGGTTATGGTTTCGGGTGTTCTCATTTCCTTAGCCACGTCAGCCCACCTCCTCAACTAAGTTGTTTTCAACCTTGACAAGGAATTCTTCTATTTCAGCCGCGCTAAACAGCGGCATGAGCCTGTGCCAGCTGTAAACGGGTACATTGTGAAGCTTTTTGACCTTTCTGCTCGTGCAAAGCACGTCCTGAAGGATTTGACCCATGCTTGTGGTTTCGAGATTCACGATTTTCTTTACGCAGTCCGGAAGCTGCTCAAACGCCTTTACGGGATAGGGCCACGCGGATATGGGGCGCAAGAGTCCGATTTTATATCCCTTTTCGCGCAGATTCATCACCGCTTTGCGCGCCACGCGCCCGACGAGGCCCATCGCAACCACGACGGTTTCCGCGTCCTCGGTTTTAAAGGTCTCCCAGAGTTGCTCGTTTTCTTCGATTTCAAGCATATGCTTTCTGAAAAACTCCGGCTGCTTGGGAATGGGATAGGATTTGGCGAAATCCCCGGGATTATCGCGCTTGCCATTCATCCCCCATTGTGCCTGTTTTGGCTCCTTCATCGGGGGAAACTCGACGGTTTCCATCATCTGCCCCAGGCGCCCTACCGTGAGTATCTCCATCGGTATGCGGTATTTTTCGGCGACGTCCCACTTCGTATATATCAAATCAACCGCCTCCTGTATGGAGGAAGGCATGTACACGAGCGTTCTGTAGTCGCCGTTTCCGCCGCCGCGCGTCTCGCGGGTGTAATTATCCTGCGCTCCCGGATAATCGCCATAACCCATTCCCGCGCCAGTACGGTTTACGTTTACAAGCAGTATCGGCAGTCTCTTTTGAAACGCCGCGGTCATGCCCTCCTGCATAAGCGAAATGCCTACGCACGTAGAGCTGGTCATCGCGCGGTATCCCGTGTGCGCCGCGCCTATCGCGCCATTTATGCTGACCAGTTCGCTCTCCGACTGTATAAAAACGCGTCCCAGTTCGGGCATTCTATGGGACATATACTCCATTATCTCCGATTGAGGCGTAATGGGATAGCCGATATACAACGCCAGACCCGCGCGAACGGCGGCTTCGGCTATGGCTTCATTGCCCTTCCAAAGTTCTTTCATTCGATAAAACCTCCTGTCTGTTAGTTGGTTTGTTCTATAAGCTGGAATACATTGTCCGGGCAGACTATGTAGCAGGAACCGCATTTTACACACGCGCCCGCGTCCACTTCTACATACTCGTAGCTCTGCTTATTGCGCTTTCCCGAAAACTTCAGCGCCTTCTTCGGACAGACGCTTACGCAAAATCCGCAGGCTTTGCACCACTCCGCCTTCATAACAAGTTGTAACATACCCATCCCTCCGTTCGCAATATTTGATAGACCATCATTTTTTTACAGATCCCATGTTCGGTTCGATATATTCGCATTTTGTATCCTTGAGGAATACTACCGCGATGACAAGCGCTATACAGCTTAAAATGGCGATGAATCCGAATGTGTGGCGGTACAGTTCCGCTCCCGTTAGCTGGCCAAACCGGTCGTTGAGGCTTCCGCATACCGTAGGAAATATCGCGGACGCCGACATGCCTATCATATTGCTCAGCCCAACGGCCGTTCCAACATACCTTCTGTCGTTCATCTCGCGGCAGGTCGAAAGGCTTACGGGAACGGCGGACGCGGTAAAGCCAAACATGAATATCACCGCCGTCAACAGCGCCCTTGACATAAGCAATCCCGTGCCATATACCAGCATCATCCACTCGAAGCAGACGAGAGCGCATATACCGACGATTACTTTTTTCCGGCTGCGGATTCTGTCCGAAATGAACCCGGCGGCAAAGGAACCTATGAACATTCCTATCATTAGATAGGAGGTCAGCGTGGAAGCCTCGACGTTGCTCAAGCCGTATACCTCGCGTAAATAAGGCACGCCCCACGTCCCGGAGAATACCGTGTACGCGCCCATGCAAACCGGCATTATGATAAACATCGGCCACATATTGCGATTGCGCACGACATTCAATATCGCCCGGCCCGTACTCGTCTTTTCCCGCTTATTCTGTTTGGGGGAAATGCTTCCTTCCAGTTCCTCTATCGTAGGAAGTCCCTTATCATGCGGCGTATCGCGCACGAGCAGGTAACAAACCACATATACGACGGCTGAAAACACGGCTAAACCCGCAAACGTCATGCGCCACGAAACAACCGATACCAGTAACGCCAGCGGTGCTTGTGAAATCAAACCGCCGAGGCTTCCTATCGTCGAGTTGATGCCGCTTATCGTAGCCATTTCTGACGATCTGAACCACGATGAGGACAGCTTTTGCATACACACCATCTGAGTCGAAACACCCATGCCGACGAGGACGCGTCCGAAACATAATAGCGCGTAATTTTGAGATGCCGCGAACAAAATTGTACCTATGACCGTCAACAACCCTCCAAACGCCACTGTCTTTCGAGCGCCTATCTTATCCGCAAGAATCCCGTTGGGCAATTGCATGACCACATACGGGTAGAAATACATGGACGAGAGCAGGCCGTATGTCGTAGACGACAGGTTGAATGTTTGAGTCAACTCGTCAAATATGACGCCGGTCGAGCTTCTATGGAACTGAACGAGCAGACCGACTATGGACAGCGCGAAAAAGCACAGCCAGCGATATCCCAATTTTCGATTGATCTGCTTAGCAGTCAACTTTTCCAATTCAATCCTCTCCTTGCTCGTATCTAACTACAAGCGCGTCTACCGCTTTAACGCCCTTGGGGTAAACCATTACCGGATTCAAATCCAACTCGGCGAGATCGTCCTTATGAGCCAGCGCGTAATTCGATACGTTGACCAGAAGCTCCGCGAGCGCTTCCACGTCGAGCGGTTCGCTTCCCCGATAGCCGTTTAGAAGCTTAAAGGAGCGCAACTTGCCGATCATATCCATGGCTTCCGTTTTATTTATTGGGCAAACGCTTACGGATACATCCTTGAAGACTTCGACGAACACGCCTCCAAGACCGACGAGTATCATGGGGCCAAACTGCGCGTCGTTTGTCACGCCTACGATTATCTCCTGTCCGGCAGGCGCCATCTCCTGAACTAGTATCCCTTCAATGCGCGCCTTCGGATTGTAAGAAGTGCAATTGGAGATTATCTCGCCAAACGCCCGACACGCCGTTTCACGGTCGTTGATGTTGAGGCGAACGCCGCCCGCCTCGGTTTTATGCGATATATCCGGGGAATTGATCTTCAGCACCAGCGGAAGCGCCATATTATTCCAGTGAACGAGTATATCCTCCTTTGAATAAGCGATAAACTGTTTCGGAACAGGCACTCCGCAAAGTCTCATCTCCCTCTTGCTGTCCGCCTCACTGAGCGCGACCTTTTTTAAGCGTGCCCGCTTCTTATCCGGAGCGGCTATGCTGAGTGTATGCGCGTCGCGGCGGTAGGCGCAGTAATCAAACAGATGCCTGAGCGCCGAATATCCAACCCGTCCCGGCCCCAATAGCGGCACGCCGTTAGCGGCCAGTTCCGCCTTGATCTGTTCGCAGCGCGGCCTCTCAAACGACGGCACGAGCACTATGGGATAGTTCTTTCCCTCATCGCGCAGCGTTTTCACCACTTTGTTGATTGTGACGTCCTTTGGAGCCGGCGGCTCGCTCAAGTCGTCTCCTATAAGAACCAGTCCAACGCCCGGATCGTTCGCTATGGCTTCCAGCATCGCCTGCACCTTGTCGCACTGGGTGAACATGGTCGTCGTGGGATCGAGCGGATTATTTACGGTTGAATATGAAGGAACGATTTCGCTAAGCGCCTTCACGGTTTCGGGTTGGAATGCCGGGACATCCAGTCCGTATTCTTCGCTCAGATCCGCGCACAGCGTATTTTCGCCGCCCGAGAAATTGATAGCGCCTATTCCAGGCTTTTGCGGCAGATTTTTGCCGAGCACCGTCATAAGCTTCGCGGTCGCCACGAACTCGTCCAGCGTGGTTACGCTTATGACGCCATACTTATTGAATATCGACTGATAGGCGGTATAGGCTCCGGCCATCTGTCCGGTATGGCTCGAGGCCGCCTTTGTGCCGCGCTCCCCGCGACCCGACTTTAATATAATCACGGGCTTTTCCTTTTCCGCGGCGACTCGCAGAGCCTGCGTGAAAACCCCGGCGTCTTTTATGCCCTCCAGATATACCGCAATCGCGTTGCAGTGTTCGCTGTTGGCGAAGTACAGCATATAGTCTTCCAGGCGAACCATGTTGCCGTTTCCCGAGCTGACCAGATACGCCGTATGCTCGAAGCATTGCTGGTAGAGGTTTGAGAGTATATATCCGCTCTGACCCACTATGCCCAGTCCGCAGTCTATATCGATGTCGAGCTGATTGGAAGGCCCGGCCGGGCGAAGGTTGACCTTGCCGACCCTGTTGCAAAGCCCCATGTTGTTTGGGCCGGATAGCGCCATGCCATACTTTTCGCATATGGCGATAAGCTGATCCTCTCTCGCGTCGCCCTCCGGCGTATGTTCTTCCCTGAACCCGCTCGCGTATACCACAAGAGCCTTGGCGCCCAATTGTCCGGCTTGCTCGGCGTAATCTATCGCAAGATTCGCGTTCGTACAAAGAACCACGCAGTCGACGCGCTGCGGAAGCTCGGCAAGCGAACGATAGCACTTCCTGCCGAAAAGCTCGTCGCGCTTGGGATGTATATAATAGCAATTATCTTTTAGAACTCCCTTGGCGATCTCGCGGGCGGCGCCGGAACCAAAGCCCGGTTTGTCGCTGACGCCTACGATAGCTACGCTTTTGGGCGAGAACAGGCTTTCTATATTCATATGATTCATATCCTTTCGTCGTAATAATTACAAATTACAGCAACTCCAAAACATTCGTTCCGTATATTATTATAATTGTATATAGTCGCAAATGCTGTTTGAGCATATTAATTCACTCATCAAACAAATCGCCCTACTAATTATCAAACATCTGTTTTTAAATATCAAATCAGCACAGAATACAATTCCGTGCTGATTATGCTTTCCGATATATTTGCCGGTATATCTCGAAACTGCCGCGCTCGCCGAAACCGTTCACTCTGTTCTTCCCGCCAGTATGCCATGAAAAAAAGGCTAATGCGGTTTTTCCTTCCGCAATAGCCTCTTTCTATTTGACCGTCAATAAGCGACCGCAATT
>JAUNBY010000147.1 GCA_030526935.1 Clostridia bacterium | reverse complement strand
ACGACTTCGCGCTTTCTTTGGTTTGTTAAGAATTTTTTAATGCTGCCGCCCTGTACAGTCCGGCCTTATCCATTGCGCTTTCGATTCTTATTTTGTGACTTGCATTTTATTTCCGCAGGTGATATTATATAATAAATGACCATTGTAATGAATATAGGAGGATTTGTTATGAGTAATAAAGCGTTCTACATGACAGCGATTGAGAAACTGGAAGCCGGAGAAGCCCCGATGCCAACCGTATCGCCCAAAGACGTACTTATAAAAATAAAGGCCGTTGGAATTTGCGGAAGCGACCTTCACTACTACGCGAAGGGCAACATCGGGAACTTTGTCGTCGAGCCGCCGTATATTCTCGGCCACGAAGCTGCGGGCGAGGTAGTCGCCGTGGGTGATGAAGTGAAGCGCTTAAAAGTCGGCGACCGCATATGCATGGAACCTGGAGTGCCCTGCATGGCGTGTGAAGAATGCCTGAACGGACATTATAATCTCTGCAAGACGCTGACCTTCTGGGCGACTCCGCCTTACAATGGCTGCTTGTGCGAGTATATGGCTCATCCCGAGGCATTTACGTTTAAAATGCCGGACAACATGAGCTATGTGGAGGGCGCGCTTGTCGAGCCTCTCGCCGTAGGACTGCACGCGTGCAACAGAGGAGACGTAAAACTCGGCGATACTGTCGCGATAATTGGTTCCGGCTGCATAGGCCTCGTGACGCTAATGTCCGCCATAGCGCGCGGAGCGACGAAAGTTATAATCGGCGACGTTCTCGACAAGAGACTTGCCAAGGCCGCCGAACTCGGCGCGATAACCGTCAATACCAAAGATGAAGACTTTGCCGACAAGGTAATGGAACTGACCGAAGGACGCGGCGCGGACGTAGTTATCGACTGCGCGGGGTTCAGCGCAACCGTACATCAGGCTTGCAGAACCGCCAAACTCGCCGGAACCATAGTCATCGTCGGATTGGGCGCCGATAAAATCGACGGTCTCGACAACAACCTGCTGTCCACCAAAGAACTCGATGTCAGATATGTGTTCCGCTACAGAAACGTTTACCCGACCGCGATAAAGGCTATTTCGGAAGGCAGGATAGACGTTAAGTCCATTATTTCGCACAGCTTTAAATTTGACGACACTATCGACGCCTATACGACATGCCTCAAGGACATCGCAAACGTCGTAAAGGGAGTCATAGAGTACTAATAAGCCTACGCGGGTATTGGAGAAACGACAGGTTAAATACGGTATCTGCGCGCCATAATGGACGCATGAATGGGCTTCGGACTATGAATAAAGCCATATGTACTCAAACCACAGTAAGGGTAAGAACTGGATCAGAAAGAGAATGACTTTGGGGCTGTCTCGTAAAGAGGCAGCCCCTTTTTAGCTGTGATTTATCGCGTTCGAATAACGTGGGATTACTCGAGAGCGCCGGCTCTCTTGTGGATCTCGTATAGTTCTTCCACGTTTTCAATGGTGTATACGGGATTGCCGACGTCGGTGTCGATCTGCTCGGCTTCGCCGGTGAGCAGCTTGTTGCAGGTATCAAGTATCAGTTCGGCCAGCTCATAGGCGTTTTGCAGACAGGTGGCGGTCATGCGGCCTTCTTGAATGAGCAGGCAGGCTTCGGCGGTGCCGTCGACGCCGAATGACAGGGTGTCGGCGTAGGCGGGGTTGTCCTTTATGACCTCGAGGGCGCCGGCGCACATATTGTCGTTCATGGAGGCGATGAGGCCGATGGTGTCATTGGCGGTTACCCAGTCTTCCATAAGAGCCATGGCTTCGTCCTTGTTCCAGTTGGCGTAGTCGTCGCCGACTATCTGGACGTCGGGGCGCTTGGAGAAGAACTCGTTTTGCCAGGCGACGAGGCGCTCATCCGCGTGGAAATTGCCGGCGGGGCCGCGAAGTATGACGGCTTTCGCTCCTTCGGGGACGAGTTCCAGCGCCAGGCGGGCGTTGACCGCAGCCTGCTCATAGGGATCGGCGTCGACGGAGGACGCGCCCTCTATGCCGTCGATACGGGCATTAGTGGTGATGCAGACGATTCCGGCGGCTACGACCTGCTCGGCGTAGGGGCGCTGGGCTTCGCCGTTGTTGGGCTGTATGACTATGGCGTCATAGCGGTTGGTGATGGCGTTTTCGATGAGCGAGTTCTCGATCTCGTCGCTGGCTTGCCCGTCGAACAGGTCTACGGTGATGTTCGGATACTTGTCGGCCTCGTCCCTGACGGCGTTGGCGAGCCACGCCGCGAAGGAGTCCGCCTGAGCGCGGGCGATGTAAGCCACGCGATAGCTCTCGCCTTCGCCCGAGGCTACGCTTGCGACTGCTAAGAGCATTGCCAGTGCCAGAACCAAAGACAGCAGTTTTTTCATGAGATACCCTCCTTGAAAATATATATTTTGGGCGAACGCTTCGCCCGGGTTAACCCTTGTTTACGCCGGTCTTCTCGTCGATATTGCCGAGCTTACTGCGTGTGCGCTTAGTCTTGGCGAATATGTCGTATATAACTGCCAAGGCGATTATAAGGCCGCGAATTATCTGTTGCAGATATGAATTGACGCTCGTCAGGTTCATTATGTTGTTGAGGAAGCCTACTATGAACGCGCCGATAAGCGTTCCTATGGCCGTTCCGATACCGCCGGAGAAGCTCGTGCCGCCGATTATGGTGGTGGTCAGGGCGTCGAACTCGTAGTTCTGAGCGCCGTTGGGAAGACCCGCGTTGACGCGCGACATGAATAGCACCGCCGCGACGCCTACCAAAACGCCGTTTATCAGATAGGCGTTGAGCTTGACGCGATTGACCGCGATACCAGAGGCATTGGCCGCCTCCTCATTGCCGCCTATGGCGTAGAGACTTCGGCCGAATTTCGTGTCGTTTAATATATACCTCGTTATGAAGAAGAACAACAGCATGAAGATTATCGGTATGGGAACTATGCCTATGGAGCCTTGGCCCAGCACCGTATAGTCGCCTATCTGGTATATATTCTGACCCGACGTGAGAAGCAGCGCCGCGCCGCGAGCCATGGTCTGCATGGCGAGGGTCGCGATGAACGCCGGGGTTTTGAAAGTCGTTACCATTATGCCGTTTAACGCGTTGCAGACCACGGCGATGAAGACGCTTACGAGTATGGCGAGTATCATCGAGCCGGTGGCTTTATAGCTCCATACGGACATGGTTCCCGCGAAGGCGACTACGGAGCCGCTTGACAAGTCGAGCAGTCCGCATATGATAAGTATCGTCTCGCCGAAGGCCAATATGGTTGTCACCGAAATCTGGCGGGATATATTCGTAAGGTTTCCCCACGTGAGGAAGTTCTGATTCAATAGCGAACAGACTACAAACAAAACTATAAGCACGAGCAATATGCTATACTTGCTCTTAATTGACGCCCACCAATTCTTGTTCTCCCTCATGCTCAACACTCCCATCCAATGTTATTATCGTGCCGACTTGCCGGCGCCTGTCGCCAATGCCATTATATGTTCCGCCGAAAACTCGTCGCGCTTCAATTCTCCGGCGATGGAGCCTTGACACAGCACATATATCCTGTCGCACATGCCTATCAGTTCCGGAAGCTCGCTTGAAACCATGACTATGGCCTTGCCTTCACCCGCGAGCTTTATCATCAGCTTGTATATCTCGTACTTCGCTCCGACGTCTATGCCCCTGGTTGGCTCGTCCATGAGAAGTATCTCGGGATTTCTGACCATCCACTTCGCCAGCACGATTTTTTGCTGGTTTCCGCCGGAGAGCGCTTCAACGGTAGTTTCTAGGCTGGGCGTCTTGACGTTCATGCTCGAGCACATCTCCGACACCGTCTTTTTCTCCTCGTCGCGGTGAAGGCGCCCGGAATATATGAACTTTTCGAGGCTCGCAAGTGATACGTTCTCCATCACCGACCTTATGGGAACGAGCCCGTACCGGCGGCGATCCTCGCTGAGCATGACCATGCCGTTTTCGATAGAGTCCCTCACCGATAGCCGGGAAACGGGCTTTGAAAACATTTCAACCGTTCCGCCCGTCACGGGATCCAGCCCGAAAAGCGCCCTTACTACCTCGGTGCGCCCCGCTCCCATTAGCCCGGCGAAGCCGACTATCTCGCCGGCCTTCACCTCGAAGTTTATGTCGTGAAAGGCTTCGCCACTCAAGCCGCTGACGCGCAAAAGCGTATCGCCCTTTTTAACGTTTTCATAGGGGTATTTATTGTCCATGCGGCGACCGACCATCATGGCGATGACCTCGTCCATGTCTAAATCCGCGGCAGGTCGAGTGTCAACTACCGCCCCGTCGCGCAATACTGTTATCTCGTCGGCTATCGTAAATATCTCGTCAAGCTTGTGAGAAATGTATATTATGCTGGCTCCGCGAGATTTCATGGCGTTTATCATCGAAAAGAGCTTTTCTATCTCCTTTTCGGTGATGGCTGATGTAGGTTCGTCCATTATAATTATATCTGAGTCATTTGACACGGCCTTAATTATTTCTAGCATCTGTATATCGGATACGCTCAGGTTCTTGAGTTTCTCGTCGGGCGAGTAATTAAGCCCTTCCTTCTCGAGAAGTTCCTTTGTTTTTTTCCGCATAGTCGAGAAATCGACGCGCTTGAACCTGTCCGTCGGCCAACGCCCCAGGAATATATTCTCCGCGACTGTCAATTCAGGCACATAGGACAATTCCTGAAATATCATCGATATGCCCAGACCCCTCGCATGGATCGGGTTGGCGATTGTCACGGGCTTGCCGTCCAACAGTATTGAACCGCTGTCGGGCTTATAAATGCCGTTAATGATCTTCATGAGCGTCGATTTGCCCGCGCCGTTTTCCCCACAGAGCACATGGGTCTTGCCCCGCCTTATCTTCAGGCATATATCGTTCAACGCTTTGACTCCGGGAAATGACTTGGAGACATGTGAAATCTCCAGTTTTACCTCGCCATTCGCGCCCACAGAATCACCCCTTTTGCGATTGACTTTTGCTGATATTCATAATTAAACCACGTCTATTATTATATATTATCGGTGTCATGTTGTCAACGGGATATTACACGGCTACATGGCTAAGCTCCCGTTTCCGTTTTTATTTACATCGCACACAGTTATACATAATATAGCCCCTCACGCTTAATATTACCATATTAACACATTACGTCTGGAAACACAAGCAGACACACATATTTATTACTAGACCGTAATTGCATGTAACATAAAGAATGGGATCGCTTCGCGGATAATTGGTACCTGCGTCTGCGGATGCGAATCCGCAGCGTTAGAATTTCCGGTTCTATCGACCATGCTCCAAACTGAGTATACCCTGTAGTGTTTGAAGTCGTATAGCGAAACGTATTGTCAATGTTACCTGCCGCGATTGACAATAAATGAAAAACTGATTATACTTATAGCAGCTTCAAGCAATAATATCCAAAACCAACCCGACGACAGGGAGGTCATTATGAAGACTACGCGAAGAAGCGGAATACTGATGCACATAACCTCGCTCCCCTCCGATGAAGGAATCGGGACGCTGGGACGCGGCGCTTACGAATTTGGCGACTTTCTGAAAAAAACCGGAACCTGTATCTGGCAAACACTCCCCATAGGCCCCACAGGATACGGGGAATCCCCGTATCAGAGCACCTCGACTTTTGCGGGCAATCCAATGCTCATAGACCTCAACGCGCTTTTTGAGGAGGGCATATTGGATAAAAGACCACCGCAGAACACCCCCTGTGCCCACGTGGACTATCAGGCGGTTAGGGAAGAAAAGGTTCCCCTATTAAAGAGGGCTTTTGAATTGAGTTATGAAAAGCTGAAACCGGAAATATCCGCTTTCAGGCAAAAGAACGACTGGGTGGAGGATTACGCCCTGTTTGAGGCGGTCAGGGAAAAGTTTGAC
The DNA here is from genome assembly GCA_030526935.1 of Clostridia bacterium. Lineage (GTDB taxonomy): Bacteria > Bacillota > Clostridia > Christensenellales > Aristaeellaceae > JAUNBY01. The sequence goes on along the minus strand of JAUNBY010000147.1, from coordinate 1,561 downwards.
TTCGTAAAATGGTCGGATTGGCCGGACGATGGGATAAAAAAGAGGGAGAAAAAATCCCTCGAAAAGTACTCGGAAGAATTGAAGGAAGCCGTAGAGTTCAACGTATTTAATCAATTTTTGTTTGACAGACAATGGGAGAAGCTGAAATTTTACTTAAATGTGAACGGCATAAAGCTCTTTGGAGATATGCCGATATACGTCGCCGAGGATTCCGCGGATACCTGGGTAAATCCGGGGCTTTTCAGACTCGACAGGGATATGCGCCCGGTCAAGGTCGCGGGTGTGCCGCCGGATTACTTCAGCGCTGACGGCCAAAGATGGGGAAATCCCTGCTACGACTGGCGCGCTCATAAAAAGCAGGGCTATTCGTGGTGGGTAAAGCGCATGAAGGGCGCGGCTCAGAGGTTTGACATAGTGCGAATAGACCACTTTATAGGCTTCGCCAACTATTATTCCATACCCGCCGAGTGTCCGACCGCCCGTGAGGGCAAGTGGAAAAAGGGGCCGGGAAAGGATCTGTTCAAGGCGATTAAAAAGGGCGTGCCGCAACTGGAGATAGTCGCGGAGAACCTCGGGGTGGTCAACAACAGGGTCAAAAACCTGCTCAAGTGGACGGGCTATCCCGGAATGAACGTTTTGCAGTTCGCCTTCGGCGCCGACGTTACAAACGGGGCGCTTCCGGGCAATATAAAAAAGCAGTGCTTTTACTATACCGGAACCCACGACAACGCGACCACCTTCGAATGGTGGCAAAGCGCTTCCAAGGAGGAAAAGAGCCTCGCAAAAAAGGCGCTTGGCTTAAAGCCCGGAGACGACGTTGTGGACAGGATGATTTTAGCCGTGCTTTTTAGCCGCGCCTCGACCGCCATAGCGCCCATGCAGGACTTTCTGGGACTTGGAGCCGAGGCTCGGATGAACACCCCCGGAACCGTAGGCGGAACAAATTGGCGCTGGCGAATGTCAAAGGACGCGCTGACGCCGGAATTGGCGGCCAGGATTAAAAAGCTCAACAAACAGGGCGAGAGAGGAATTAAATGAAAAATATAGATGTAAATAAACTGATCGATACCGCGGGCGATATACTGCTATCGCGCCATAAGACGACGTTTGACATGTGCGAGGCAAGCGAAATGCACGAGGCGATAGCCGAAGCCGTTATGCTGGCCATTGCGCCGGATTGGAAAAAAAGCGAGGACGAACGCTCAAAGAGCCGCCAGGCTATGTATATTTCGGCGGAATACCTGCTCGGCCGTCAGGTGTTCAACAACCTCTACTGCGCGGGCATCCTTGATAAAGTTAAGGATATGTTAAGTTCGAAGGGCTGCGATTTGTACGCCATGGAAGATATAGAGGATCAGGCGCTGGGCAACGGCGGACTTGGCAGACTGGCGGCCTGCTACCTCGACAGCGCCGCCACCCACGCTATACCTCTGACCGGCTATGGACTCAGGTACAAATACGGCCTTTTCAGGCAGATGTTTGAAAACGGATATCAAAAGGAAATCCCCGACGACTGGGGCGCCGAGTTCGATCCCTGGTCGGTAAGGCGCGAGGAATTGGC
>JAUNBY010000146.1 GCA_030526935.1 Clostridia bacterium | reverse complement strand
GTCACGGCGTCGCCTCCGGCGTAGACGTAATCGCGGCTGGTTTTGAGCGTATCCTCATCGACGATGACGCCTCCCCATTTCTGCGTCTCGAGACCCGGAGTGGTAGACGTTACGAGGGGATTCGGAGAATTGCCTATTGCTATGACGACGGTTTCAACGTCGAGTATATACTCGCTGCCCTGTTTGACTACGGGGCGGCGGCGTCCGGAAGCGTCGGGTTCGCCAAGTTCCATCTCTACGACCTCCATGGCCTTGACGTTGCCCTTTTCGTCGCCTATGACGCGCGTGGGATTGGTGAGAAGGCGGAAGACTATGCCCTCTTCCTTAGCGTGATGGACTTCTTCCGCTCTGGCGGGCATCTCCTGCTCGCTGCGGCGATATACTATGCTCACCTCTGCCGCTCCCATTCTCAGGGCGCAGCGGGCGGCGTCCATAGCGACGTTTCCGCCGCCCACGACCGCAACGCGGCTTCCGACGCGCACTGGCGTCATATGGTTGGGGAAATCATAGGCTTTCATAAGATTTATGCGAGTCAGGAATTCATTCGCGGAGTACACGCCGCAAAGTTCCTCGCCCGGTATACCCTGGAATCGGGGAAGTCCCGCGCCGCTGCCTATGAATACCGCGTCGTAACCTTCTTCGTTCATAAGCTCGTCGAGCGTTATGCTCTTTCCGACGACGACATTTGTTACAACATCTACACCAAGCTCCTTGAGCGTATCTATTTCGCGCTGAACGAGGGCCTTTGGGAGCCTGAACTCCGGTATGCCGTACATCAGAACGCCGCCGGGCGTATGAAGCGCCTCGAATATGGTTACGCTGTATCCCCTCGAGCGAAGCGCCCCCGCGCAGGACAGTCCGGCGGGGCCTGAGCCGATTATCGCGACCTTCCTGCCGTTCTCGCTTTCGGGTTTTTGAGGCTTCATTCCGTTGGCCATCGCCCAATCGGCGACATATCTCTCAAGCCTGCCTATGCCTACCGGTTCGCCCTTTATGCCGCGAACGCATTTGCTCTCGCACTGCGTCTCCTGCGGGCACACGCGTCCGCACACCGCCGGAAGCGAGTTGTCGCCGCCAAGTATTTCGTAAGCGCCCGCCATATCTCCATCGGCTACGCGCTTTATGAACTCGGGTATACGCACCCCGACGGGGCATCCGTGTACGCAGGGCCTGTTTTTGCATTGCAGACAGCGTGCCGCTTCGTTGAGCGCCATTTCCTCGGTATATCCAAGCGCCACTTCCCGGAAGTTCTTGCCCCTTTCGATGGGATTCTGCTCGGGCATGGCGGTCTTTTTCATTTGCATATTAGGCATTTCTGATACCTCCGGTTAAACGACATTCGTGAGCTTCGACGGCCTTTTTTTCCTCATCGAGGAACATGCGCCCGCGCTTAAGGGCGCTGTCAAAATCAACTTCGTGCCCGTCGAAATCTGGGCCGTCCACACAGGCGAATTTGGGCTTGCCGCCGACTATCACGCGGCATCCGCCGCACATGCCCGTTCCGTCGATCATGACGGAGTTCATGGACACTATGGTCTTTATGCCGTAGGGACGCGTCATTTCGCTCACGGCTTTCATCATCATAAGAGGGCCTATTGCTATAACCGCGTCGTATTTGACGCCCGCTTTCAGGCGCTCCTCGAGCGCCTGGGTGACGAATCCCTTATGCCCGTTTGAGCCGTCATCGGTCATCACGAAAAGGTTCGTACACGCCTTTTCAAATTCGTCGGCCAGTATTATAAGCTTTTCGTTTCTGAAACCGACTATCAGGTCTACGACCGCGCCCATATCGTGAAGCGCCTTGGCCTGGGGATAGGCTATGGCAACTCCGAGGCCGCCGCCGACGACCGCAACATTGTGCATACCCTCGAACTCCGAAGCCTTGCCGAGAGGCCCAACGAAATCCAAAAGCTCGTCGCCGACGTTGAGCGTGTTCAAAAGGCGCGTGGTCGCGCCAACCAACTGGAAAATAATCGTGATCGTACCCGCCTCGCGGTCGTAACCCGCTATGGTGAGAGGTATTCTCTCGCCCTCGTCGTCGATTCGCAGAATTATGAACTGCCCCGGTTGCGCCTTTCTGGCTACATAAGGCGCGTGAATGACCATCCGCGTGACCTGCTCGTTGAGCACGTCCTTCGCAACGATTTTATACAAGCTTTTCACCCTCCAGATATACTAATTCTTATCGATAGCTTCTATCATAGCTACGCGCTCGGCGTGTCTGCCGCCTTCGAACTCAGCCTTTAAGAAGCTTTCGGCTATGAGGCAGGCGAGTCCCTCGCCTATTACGCGCGAACCTACCGCCACCATATTGGCGTTATTGTGCATGCGCGATAGCATCGCGGTATACGGCTCCGAGCAATTGCAGCAGCGTATTCCCTTAACGCGGTTGGCGCTCAGGGATATGCCGCATCCCGTTCCGCACACCAATATGCCCAGATCACACTCGCCCGAAGCGACGGCTCTCGCGGCTTTCTCGCCGTATTCGGGATAATTGGCGCGTTCCGCCGAGAAGCATCCGTAATCGACGCATTCATAACCCATGCCCTCGACGTGCTTTTTAAGCGCTTCTTTCATAGTGTAACCCGCGTGGTCGGATCCAAACGCGATTTTCATACAGTAATCCTCCATTTTTGCTTTTTGCGACTATTAAATATAACTAGCGGCTTCCCTTGTCATAGGGAATACCCTCCGCCTTGGGAGCGCGCGACTTCTTGGACGTGAGCACGAGAACTATCATCGTGACTATATACGGAAGCATCTGATAAATGTACTCGCGCGAACTGACGCCTTCGAACGACGGCAGAAAGGGTATGCTGTCCGAGTAGGAACCTAGTATCTTGAAAAACGCGAAGAACAGCGACGCTCCCAGTATATTGAGGGGCTTCCAGTTGCCGAATATCATGACCGCCAGAGCCAGAAAGCCGTATCCCGCGACGGACGACTGAAAGCCCGATCCCGCCGCGACCGTGAACGCGAGTCCGCCTATTCCTCCGAGCATTCCCGATATAAACACCCCGATATAGCGCATTTTGTACACGTTTATGCCCACAGAATCAGCCGCTTGGGGATGTTCTCCGCAGGCGCGAAGCCTCAAACCCAATCTCGTCTTGTATAGTATCACTATCGACGCTATGAGTATCAGAATAGCTATAGGCGTCGTCAGATAGCAGCTTTTGAACAGCAGCGTCTGCCAGAATCCGCTTGAATCGCCCAGTCCCAGCGATTGCTGGGTTATGCGCACCCATGTGGGTATCAGTATGGTCGTCTGTCCCTGTCCCTGTATGGCCCAGGTGAGGGTGACGGCGAAGGCGGGAGCCAGCATGTTGAGCGCGGTTCCGCCTATGGTCTGATCCGCTTTCAGGTTTATCGAGGCGAAGGCCAGCAATATGGAATATACCGCGCCGGATAAGGCCGAAATGAGTATCGCCAGAAACATCGCCAATTGCGGATGAGAGGGGCCGAAGCCCGACGCGTCGAAAGACCTTAAAACGAGGCAGCTTATGAGCGCGCCGATTATCATGATGCCCTCGAGTGCGATGTTTATAACGCCGCTTCTCTCGGAAAACATGCCGCCAAGCGCGACGAGCAGCAGCGGTATCATAAACAGAATCGTCGCCGATAGTATATCCGCAAATATAATCATTATTTACCGCCTCCCTCGTCGTTAACATTAGCGGCGTTTCGCCTGCCGCGCGATATGATTCCGCGCATGAGAAGCGAAAACGCGCTCAGATAGATGATCGCCGCGATGATTATGTCGATTATCTCCTTGGTGAATTCAGGCTGCAAGGCGTCTCCTCCGACCTGTATGTATGAGATGAACAGCGCCGAGAATATAGTCCCTATGGGGTTAGACGACGCGAGAAGCGCGACGGGTATGCCGTTAAAGCCCGCCGGGAGGAGCGTCTTTACCATGGTGTACTGAACGGTGCCGCTCAAATAGCAGATTCCGCCTCCAAGTCCCGCCATGGCTCCGGCTATGGTCATCGACAGCACTATATTGCGCTTGTCGTTAATACCGGCGTAGGTGCTCGCGTTGCGGTTGAGTCCGCAGGCTTTAAGCTCGTAGCCGAATGTGGTCTTGCTGAGAATTATCCAGATGATTATGGCGAATATTATGGCTATGAATATGCCGACGTTCATATAATTGGAGTTCATCAGCTCATCCAGGCCGAGCTTTGGAAGTATGCCGTCGGGATTGGCCTGTCTCAGCGCCGCCGTGCGGTCCTTGTTCGTGGCGCCCCAGAAATTCGCGAGCATCATCGGCATATTATTGAGCGACAGATTGACCGCGAAAAGGCCTATCCAGTTAAACATTATGGAAGTTATGACCTCGTTTACGTTGAAAAACGCCTTGAATATTCCGGGGATGCTTCCCCATATCGCGCCGCCTATCATGGCCATGACGAGGGCCATATACCACGGAAGCTGAAACTGTATCGCGGTGGTAAGCGCGAAGAACGCGCCTATGGTATACTGCCCTGTAGCGCCGATGTTGAAAAGTCCCGTCTTGAAGGCGAAGCCCACCGCGAGACCCGTCATAACCAGCGGAGCCGCGGTATAAAGCACCTTGGCCATCTTGTCGGTGTTTTTAAGACCCGTGAGCATCATATTCTCAAAGCCTGTAAGGGCTTTTGTCGGGTTAAACACCAACAGCAGTATGAATCCCAGAATCAGCCCCGCGGCGATTGATATAAGCGAAGCCGCCAGACCCGACAAATCGCGCTTTTTACTCATGGTGCTCACCGCCCGTCGTTTTATACTTGTCCTGTACCTTAGCCCCGGCCATATAAAGACCCAGTTCCGCGACTTCGACATCCTCGAAGTCCGCGACTATGCGCCCCTCGTACATTACGTACATTCTATCCGGCAGGCTCATTATCTCGTCAAGCTCCAGTGAGACGAGAAGCACCGCGTAGCCGTCGTCGCGAGCCTTGACCAGCTGGCTGTGTATATAATTGACCGCGCCGACGTCCAGTCCCCTCGTTGGCTGCACGGCGATTATTAGATCGCATTGTCTGTCTATCTCGCGGGCGACTATGGCTTTTTGCTGGTTGCCGCCGGACATAGCCCGGGCTATAGTTACGGGGCCTTGTCCGCTTCTCACGTCATACTGTTCGATAAGCTTTTCAGCGTAACGGCGAACCTCATCCTTTTTAATAAAGCCCCTGTCCTGAAACCGCGGCTCCCAATAGCGCTGCAAAACGAGGTTATTCTCAAGCGAATAATCGAGTATCAGCCCGTATTTATGGCGATCCTCCGGTATGTGGCTCATACCAGTTTTGGATCTTTCGCGAATCGGGTAATCTGTTATGTCCTTGCCGTTGAGATATATCCGCCCGGATGACAGCTTTTCTATTCCGGTTATGGCCGAAATAAGCTCCGTCTGGCCGTTGCCCTCAATACCGGCGATGGCGACTATCTCGCCCGCTCTGACCGTAAACGACGCGTTTTTAACGGCGTTTCTCTTATGCCTTTTCGACTTGACGCAGAGGTTTTCGACCTTCAGGACATCGCGTCCGGGTTCGGAGGGCTTTTTCTCAATGTCGAGGGATACGACTCTGCCCACCATCATTTCGGACAGTATGTTCGTATTGGCGTCCTTTATATCAACGGTTCCTATGTACTTGCCCTTTCTGAGTACCGAGCAGCGGTCAGCGACCGTCATGATCTCGTTGAGTTTGTGGGTGATGAACAGTATCGACTTGCCTTCATCGGCAAAGCCGCGCATTATGTGCATAAGCTCCGTTATCTCCTGCGGGGTGAGAACGGCGGTAGGCTCGTCCAGTATCAGTATCTCGTTGTCGCGATAGAGCATCTTGAGTATCTCGACCCTTTGCTGCATACCGACCGATATATCCTCTATGCGCGCGTCGGGATCGACATGAAGCCCGTATTTTTCACTCAGCGCCACGATCTTCTTTCTGGCCTCGCTCTTTTCGAGAAAGCCGTGTTTTGTATCCTCCGCGCCCAAAATGATGTTTTCGAGCACGGTGAATACCTCGACAAGTTTGAAGTGCTGGTGAACCATGCCGATACCAAGCGCCGTCGCGTCGTTGGGATTGTTGATTTTTACCTCTTGGCCGTTTTTCTTTATAATTCCCGATTCGGGCTGATAAAGGCCGAACAGCACGCTCATAAGCGTAGACTTTCCCGCGCCATTCTCGCCCAGAAGCGCGTGTATCTCGCCCTTTTTCAATTGCAGTGTTACATTGTCGTTAGCCTTTATTCCGGGGAACTGTTTGGTTATGTTCAACATTTCTATAATGTATTCGCTCATCGGCACAGCCCCTTTTTATTTGTTGACATAATTAAATATATGCGGGCAGCCGCACGACCGCCCGCATATAAAAGTTACGCGTTAGTTCTGATAATCGACGGTCGCGTTGGTAACGGCGGGAGCGGCGTCGGTGGAGTTGGAGATGACGATCTCGCCGGATTTGACCTTTTCATAGACCTCGGTGTACTCTTCGACGGTGAAGGTGTTGAATCTCCAGGAAGTCTCAACGGTGGGCAGTCCCACGCAATCCTCGTTGGCGCCGAGGTTGACAACGGCGCCGGCCATATCCTCGGGCCATACGCCGTTATTGGCGTAGAGGCTTTCGAGGGCCAGCACGACGGAATTGGTCAACTGCTTGACGGCGGAGGTTATGATGAGGTCGGACACGTGCGCCTGGTCGGTGTCTACGCCTATGACCTTGGCGTTGGCTTCCTCGGCGGCCGCTATAGCGGACAGGTAGATACCGCCGCCACATGCGAACACGACTTCTACGCCCTCGGAATACCAGCCGTTCATCTTGGTCTTGATGTCGTCGCTGGGAGCGAAGGAATCGCAGTACCAGTACTTGATGTCGACATTGATGCCAAGTTCGGCGGCGGCGGCGTCAGCGCCCTGAACGAAGCCGTAGCCGAAGCGGATGACGGCGGGAACGGCCATGCCGCCCAGGAATCCCAGGTTGGTATAGCCATCCTTAACGGCGGCGTAACCGGCGAAATAACCCGACTGCTCCTCCTGATAGTAGATGGAGTAGGTGTTGGGGAGCGAGCCGCCCGAAGGCTCGGTGTCGATCAGTATGAAGTTGACATCCGGAAACTGCGCCTGAGCGTCGGCTCCGGAGGTGGCGAACAGATAGCCCGGCAGGACTACGGTCTTAGCGCCTCTGTCGATAGCGGCCTTGATGGACTCGAGGCGGGCTTCATCGGAGTCCTCGCTGGGACGATAGTAGGCATAGGAGATACCGGCGGCCTCGGCGAACTGCACGACGCCTTCCCAGGAGCTCTGGTTGAACGACTGGTCGTCGATGTTGCCAACGTCGGTGATAAGGGCGATTTCATAGCCCTCGTCGGCGAAAGCTCCGAAAACGCAGAAAGAAAGAACCAGCGTAAGAAGTAAGGAAACGATTCTCTTCATGGATATGGCCCCTTTCAAAATTATTCGATGACTCAAACAATCCGATAG